>NZ_MWOM01000031.1:23094-28556 GCF_012931925.1 Acidovorax sp. SRB_24 | reverse complement strand
CCCCCCCTCCGCCGCCACCTCCTCCGGCACCGCGCCAGGCCGAGCCCGACACGCGCGCGGCCGACATCGCCGTCGAGCGCGAGAAAAAGCGCCTCGAAAAGGAAAAGAAAGAGCGCCAGCAGCAGCTCGAACGCGACAAGCGCGAGAAAGAGCGCAAGGAAGAAGAGCGCCGCGACCGCCTGGAGCAGGAGAAAAAAGAGCGCCTGCAAAAGGAAAAGATCGAGCAGCTGAAGGCCGAAAAAGCCGAGAAGGCCGAGCGCGAGAAGGAACGGCTGGAGAAGCTGGAAAAGCAAAAGCAGGCCGCCGAGGACAAGAAGCGCCAGGCGCAGGAAGACCAGCGCAAGCAGGAGGCCCTCGAAAAGGCCAGCGCCAAGGCCGCCGAAGCCCGCCGGCAGGAAAACATCCGCCGCATGCAGGGCCTCGCCGGTGCCACGGGCGGCGACACCGCTACCGGCAGCGCCAAGCAGGACTCCGGCCCCTCGGGCAGCTATGGCGGCAGGGTCGCGGCCAAGGTCAAGCCCAACATCGTCTACCCCGATGCGGTGAGCGGCAACCCGCGCGCCGTGGTGCAGGTGCGCGCCGCGCCCGACGGCACCATCGTCGGCACCAGGCTCGTGCAGTCGAGCGGCAACAAGGCCTGGGACGACGCCGTGCTGCGCGCCCTCGACAAAACCGAAACCCTGCCACGCGACGTGGACGGGCGCGTGCCCTCGGCGCTCGAAATCGGCTTCCGTCCCAAGGACTGACCAGGCCCCGGGCGCCGCAAGGGGCCCGGGATCTGCCGTTTTGCTGAGCCAGCGCAGAACGCCGGCCTCGCTGCCGTCCGACAATCGCGCGATGACCCCCAAAAGCCCCGAACTGCTGCTGCCTGCCGGCTCGCTGGAGCGCATGCGCGCCGCCTACGACTACGGCGCCGACGCTGTCTATGCCGGCCAGCCGCGCTACAGCCTGCGTGCGCGCAACAACGAATTCCGCGTCGAACAGATCGCGCAGGGCATCGCGGAAGCCCATGCGCGCGGCAAGAAATTCTTCCTCACCAGCAACCTGCTGCCGCACAACGACAAAGTACGCACTTACCTGCGCGACATCGAGCCCATCGTCGCCATGGGCCCGGACGCGCTGATCATGGCCGACCCCGGCCTGATCATGCTGGTGCGCGAGAAGTGGCCGCAGGTGCCCATCCACCTCTCGGTGCAGGCCAACACCGTGAACTTCATGGCGGTGAAGTTCTGGCAGACGGTGGGCGTGCAGCGCGTCATCCTCTCGCGCGAGCTGAGCCTCGACGAGATCGCGAAGGTCCGCCAGGAATGCCCCGACATGGAACTCGAGGTGTTCGTGCACGGCGCGCTGTGCATCGCCTATTCGGGCCGCTGCCTGCTCTCGGGCTATTTCAACCGGCGCGACAGCAACCAGGGCACCTGCACCAACGCCTGCCGCTGGAGCTACGCCACGCAGGAAGCCGCCGTGGACCCCACCACCGGCGAAGCCATGGCCCAGCGCATGGAAGGCGACTTCGATTTCGCCCAGGCTCAGGAAGACGACCACGCCGCCTTTGCCGCCTGCGGTGGCGGCGCGCGCCACCCGCGGGCCGACCAGGTCTACCTGCTCGAAGAGAAGGAGCGGCCGGGCCAGCTGATGCCCATCATGGAAGACGAGCACGGCACCTACATCCTGAACAGCAAGGACCTGCGCGCGGTCGAGCATGTGCAGCGGCTGGTCGATATCGGCGTCGATTCGCTCAAGATCGAAGGCCGCACCAAGAGCCAGTACTACGTCTCTCGCACGGCGCAGGTCTACCGCCGGGCCATCGACGATGCCGTGGCCGGCCGCCCGTTCAACCCCGAACTCCTCACCGAGCTCGAGGGCCTGGCCAACCGCGGCTACACCAGCGGCTTTCTCGAGCGCCGTCCCGCCCACGCGTACCAGAACTACGAAAGCGGCAGCTCGCAGATGCGGCGCAGCCAGTTTGTCGGCGAGGTCAAGGCGCTGCAGGACGGCTGGGCCGAGGTCGAGACCAAGAACCGCTTTGCGGTGGGGGACCTGATCGAGGTCGTGCACCCGAGCGGCAACCGCACCATGCGCCTGGAAACCATGCAGGGGCTCGATGGCCAGGCCCTGCAGGCCGCGGCCGGCAGCCCGCTGCGCGTGCGCATTCCCCTGGCCGACGCGGTGGACGGGGCGCTGCTGGCGCGCGTGCTCGAGTCCGACAACAATTCAGACCAAATCGGCCCCTAGCGCTTACCCAGCAAGCGCTGATAGCTACTGAAACCATAGTAAAAAAGCCCGGCGCTCTTGCGAGCGCCGGGCTTTCAGCCGCAGGGGGCGTGGGCCGTCAGGCGGCCACGCCGTCCGCCACGTCCTTGTACTCCGCGATCTGGTCGAAGTTCAGGTACTGGTAGATCTGGCCGCTGCTTTGCTTGATCACGCCCATGTCGGCCAGGTACTCGGCCTGGCTCGGGATGCGGCCGAGCTTGGAGCAGATGGCGGCCAGTTCGGCCGAGCCCAGGTAGACGTTGGTGTTCTTGCCCAGGCGGTTGGGGAAGTTGCGCGTGCTGGTCGACATCACGGTCGCGCCTTCCTTGACCTGCGCCTGGTTGCCCATGCACAGCGAGCAACCGGGCATTTCCATGCGCGCGCCGGCAGCGCCGAAGACGCCGTAATGGCCTTCCTCGGTGAGCTGCTGCGCGTCCATCTTGGTGGGCGGCGCCATCCACAGCTTGACCGGAATGTCCTTCTTGCCTTCGAGCAGCTTGGACGCGGCACGGAAGTGGCCGATGTTGGTCATGCACGAGCCGATGAACACTTCGTCGATCGCAGCGCCGGCCACGTCGGACAGCGTCTTGGCGTCGTCGGGGTCGTTGGGGCAGCAGACGATGGGCTCGGTGATCTCGGCCAGGTCGATCTCGATCACGGCGGCGTATTCGGCGTCGGCGTCGGGCTCCAGCAGCTGCGGGTTGGCCAGCCAGGCTTCCATGGCCTGGATGCGGCGGCCGATGGTGCGCGCGTCTTCGTAGCCCTGGGCGATCATGTTCTTGAGCAGCACGATGTTCGACTGCAGGTACTCAATGACCGGCGCCTTGTTCAGGCGCACCGTGCACCCGGCGGCCGAGCGCTCGGCCGACGCGTCGGACAGCTCGAATGCCTGCTCGACCTTCATGTCCGGCAGGCCTTCGATTTCGAGGATGCGGCCCGAGAAGATGTTCTTTTTGCCCTGCTTTTCCACCGTCAGCAGACCGGCCTTGATGGCGTAGAGCGGGATCGCGTGCACCAGGTCGCGCAGCGTGACGCCGGGCTGCATCTGGCCCTTGAAGCGCACCAGCACCGACTCGGGCATGTCCAGTGGCATCACGCCCGTGGCCGCGGCAAAGGCCACCAGGCCCGAACCGGCCGGGAAGCTGATGCCCACGGGGAAGCGCGTGTGGCTGTCGCCGCCCGTGCCCACGGTGTCGGGCAGCAGCATGCGGTTGAGCCAGCTGTGGATGATGCCGTCGCCGGGCTTGAGCGAGATGCCGCCGCGCGTGCTGATGAAGTCGGGCAACTCGTGGTGCATCTTCACGTCCACGGGCTTGGGGTAGGCCGCGGTGTGGCAGAAGGACTGCATCACCAGGTCGGCGCTGAAGCCCAGGCAGGCGAGGTCCTTGAGCTCGTCGCGCGTCATCGGGCCGGTAGTGTCCTGCGAGCCGACCGAGGTCATGCGCGGCTCGCAGTAGGTGCCGGGCAGCACGCCCTGGCCTTCTGGCAGGCCGCAGGCGCGGCCGACCATTTTTTGCGCCAGCGTGAAGCCCTTGCCGGTGGCGGCGGGTACTTGCGGCAGGCGGAACAGCGTCGACGGCTCCAGGCCCAGCGCCTCGCGCGCCTTGGTCGTCAAGCCGCGGCCGATGATCAGCGGAATGCGGCCGCCGGCACGCACTTCGTCGAACAGCACCTCGCTCTTGACCTCGAACTCGGCAATCACCTGGCCGTCCTTGAGTGCCTTGCCGGCGTAGGGCAGCAGCTCGATGGTGTCGCCCATGTGCATCTGGCTCACGTCCAGCTCGATCGGCAGCGCGCCGGCGTCTTCCATGGTGTTGTAGAAGATCGGGGCGATCTTGCTGCCCAGGCAGACGCCGCCAAAGCGCTTGTTGGGCACGAACGGAATGTCTTCGCCCGTGAACCACAGCACGCTGTTGGTGGCCGACTTGCGGCTCGAGCCCGTGCCGACGACGTCGCCGACGTAGGCCACGAGGTGGCCCTTGGCGCGCAGGTCCTCGATGAACTGGACCGGACCGCGCTTGCCGTCTTCCTCGGGCGTGATGCCGTCGCGCTTGTTCTTGAGCATGGCGAGCGCATGCAGCGGAATGTCGGGGCGGCTCCAGGCGTCGGGCGCGGGAGAGAGGTCGTCGGTATTGGTCTCGCCGGTGACCTTGAGCACCGTGAGCTTGATGCTCTGCGGCACTTCGGGGCGGCTGGTGAACCACTCGCCATCGGCCCAGCTTTGCAGCACGGCCTGCGCGAAGGTGTTGCCCTTGTCGGCCTTTTCCTTGACGTCGTGGAACTGGTCGAACATCAGCAGCGTCTTCTTGAGCGCTTCAGCGGCGACGGAGGCGACCGCGGCGTCGTCGAGCAGATCGATCAGCGGCGTCAGGTTGTAGCCGCCCAGCATGGTGCCCAGCAGCTCGGTGGCCTTCTCGCGGCCGATCAGCGTGCAGTTTTCGGTTCCGTGCGCCACGGCAGCCAGGTAGCTGGCCTTGACCTTGGCGGCATCGTCCACACCGGCGGGCACGCGGTGCGTGATCAGGTCGAGCAGCACCGCTTCCTCGCCCGCGGGCGGGCTCTTGAGCAGCTCGATCAGCGCGCCAGTCTGCTTGGCGGTCAAGGGCAGCGGCGGGATGCCCAGCGCTGCGCGCTCGGCCACGTGTTCACGGTAGGCTTGCAACATGTAGTTTTTTCTCCGGTTACTTCTGGTTCATCAATGGGGGCCGGTGCAACCCGGCAGGGACGCCGTCACTTGGCAGGCGGCGCTTCCAGCACGCTGGGCGGGGGGTTTTTCTTGATGGCCTCGGCCACCACCACCTGGGCGGGGCTCATGCATTCATCGGCCAGGCGCTGGCCACGTTTCTGGTCCATCAACATGGACTTGTTGGCAATCTGCAGCCAGACGGCGCCGCCCTTGGCGTCTTCGAGCCGCACCGTGCCGGTGGTCGTGGCGACCGGCACCATGTGGTACTTGAAGCCCTTGCCGCCCACATGGAAGTGGCCCGGCGCTTGGGGATCGGCGTCGATCTGCACACTGGCGCCCAACTCGCACGGGATATGGCCCACGTGCACGCGTTCGGCAATGGCCAGCTCCGCCGGGGTCAGCGCGGTCTCGGCCGCCATGAGGCCGGTGGCCACCTGGCTGGTGGCGCTTTTGAGCTGCGTGCGGCTGCTGGTGGGCTGGGCCTTGGCGACCACGGCCTTGCTTTCTTTCTTGGCTTTGGCGG
>NZ_MWOM01000031.1:0-23044 GCF_012931925.1 Acidovorax sp. SRB_24 | reverse complement strand
GGGCTTGGCCGTGGCCTTTGCCGCGGGCTTGGAGGCAGGGGCGGCGGCAGGCGCCGGCGTCTGGGCCGTGGCAAGGCTGGACACCAGGGCCATCAGGGCAGATGCGAACAGGGTTTTCATAGGGGCTCCAGCAAAGCGGAAAAGGGTCAGAAAGGGGACGGAGAAAACCAGTGTTGTACCGCAGGTGGCAACGGCCGTCCCGTCTGGTAGGCGCGCTCGAGCACCTGCCAGAAGTAGCGGTAGCTGGCGCGGTCGTGCAAAGCGCCCTCAAAACTGATGGGAGCCCAATCGGCGGCTGCGCCAGCAGCTATGAGTTTGGAAGCGTTGTCGATTTCGTCCTGCGCCGGCGCCAGGGCTTTGAGGATGGGACGGATCTGCGCGGGGTGGATGCTCCACATGCGCGTGTAGCCCAATTCGCCCGCGGCGCGGCCGGCGGCGGCCTGCAGCGCGGCCAGGTCGCTGAACTCGGTGACCACGCAATGCGAGGGCACTTTGCCATGCGCATGGCAGGCGCTGGCGATCTCGAGCTTGGCGCGCACCACCAGCGGGTGCGCAAACTGCCCGGCCGAGGTCATAGCAGAGGCCGGAATGGCACCGCCATGGGCCGAGACAAAATCCATCAGCCCAAAGCTCAGGCTTTGCACACGCGGGTGCGCGGCGATCTCAAAGGCGCGGTGCACGGCCGCAGGCGACTCGATCAGCACATGCAATGGCAGGTGCCCGGCCGACGCGCGTTGCAACGCCTTTTCGCCCAACAGCACGTCGTCCACGGACTCGACCTTGGGCAGCATGATGTGGCACAGCCGGTGGCCGGCTTCGCCGGCGATGGTGTCGATGTCGTTGGCAAAGGCCGGGTGGTCCACAGGGTGCACGCGGGCCGCGACGCGCGCGCCGGGCGCCGCGCCCTGGGCCAGTGCCGCCACCAGCGCCGCGTGCGCGGCCTCGCCGCCCACGGGCGCGCCGTCCTCGCAGTCGAGCGTGACGTCAAAGACGCAGGCGCCAAACTCCGCAGCCATCTCGGCCTGCAATTGCAGGCTTTTGCGCATCCGCGCTTCAACGCCGCTGTAGTGGTCGCACACGGGCAGAAAGCCCGACTGCGCCTGCGCGCCCAGGAGGATGTCGCGGGGATGGGTCATGGATAAAAAGGCACTGGCGGAGCGGAAATGGGAAGGCGGGTACCGGAGCCCCCCGTGCGTTGGCGCACGCGGGGCCCCGGGCCCGGTTCAGAGCAGGTGCTTGACGCCGTCTTGCTCGCCCTGCAGCTCGGCCAGGGTGGTGTTGATGCGCTCTTGCGAGAAGGCGTCGATGTCCAGGCCCTCGACGACCTTGTACTCACCGTTTTCGCAGGTCACGGGAAAGCCGAACATGGTGTCCTTCGGAATGCCGTACTGGCCGTCCGACGGAATGCCCATGGTGACCCATTTGCCGTTGGTGCCCAGCGCCCAGTCGCGCATGTGGTCGATGGCGGCGTTGGCAGCCGAGGCGGCCGACGACAGGCCGCGCGCCTCGATGATGGCGGCTCCGCGCTTGCCGACCGTGGGCAGGAACACGTTGGCGTTCCATTCCTGGTCGTTGATCATCTGGGCGACGCTTTCGCCGTTGATTGTGGCGAAGCGGTAGTCGGCGTACATCGTGGGCGAGTGGTTGCCCCAGACGGTCAGCTTCTCGATGTCGGCCACGGCCTTGCCGGTCTTGGCTGCGATCTGGCTGGCGGCGCGGTTGTGGTCCAGGCGCAGCATGGCGGTGAAGTTCTTGCGCGGCAGGTCGGGGGCCGATTTCATGGCGATGTAGGCATTGGTGTTGGCGGGGTTGCCGACCACCAGCACCTTGACGTTGCGGCTGGCCACGGCGTTCAGGGCCTTGCCCTGCGCCGTGAAGATGGCGCCGTTGACGGCGAGCAACTCGGCACGCTCCATGCCCGGGCCGCGCGGGCGCGATCCGACCAGCAGCGCATAGTCGGCATCCTTGAACGCGGTCATGGGGTCGCTGTGGGCGGTCATCTCCACCAGCAGCGGGAAGGCGCAGTCGTCGAGTTCCATCATCACGCCCTTGAGCGCTTTTTGCGGGCCCTCGGCGGGCACTTCGAGCAGTTGCAGAATGACGGGCTGGTCCTTGCCCAGCATTTCGCCGGAGGCGATGCGAAACAGCAGGGCATAGCCGATTTGGCCAGCGGCGCCGGTAACGGCCACGCGGACGGGCTTCTTGGTCATGTGGAAACTCCAGAGGTGAAGGGAAACAGGTAGGGGAGCGGCGGAGACCACCTGCGCCTGTGACCAGCAACACGTGCCCCGCAAACTGCGGCCGGATTTTAGCGCCGATTTCCGCACCGCGTCAATTTGTCTTATGTCTTATATAAGATATGATGTGCGCCGTGCCGGATAGCCGAACCAGGCTCCGGCGCACCCACGCACCCACCGCGCCCATGTCATCCCTGCCCCTGCCTGCACCAGACGATTCCGCCCCGCCCCCCAGCCCGGCGGGACTGCCCGCGCCTGCGTTCAGCCCGCTGTACCAGCAGATCAAGGGATTGATCCTGCAGAGCCTGCAGGCCGGCGAATGGAAGCCCGGCGAAGCCATTCCCAGCGAGATGGATCTGGCGGCACGCTTTCGCGTGAGCCAGGGCACGGTGCGCAAAGCCATCGACGACCTGGCCGCCGAAAACCTGGTCGTGCGCCGCCAGGGCAAGGGCACCTTTGTCGCCACGCACGCCGAGCGCCAGGTGCAGTACCGCTTCCTGAAGCTGCTGCCTGATACCGGCGACGCCGGCGTGGAGGGCCCGGCAGAGCGCCACATTCTCGAGTGCCGGCGCGTTCGCGCTGGTGCCGAGATCGCGCGCACGCTGGGCCTTCGCCCCGGCGACTCGGTGGTGCAGGCGCGCCGCGTGCTGTCGTTCGTCGGCGTCCCCACCATCCTCGAAGACATTTGGCTGCCCGGCCAGGCCTTTAAGGGTCTGACGGCCGCGCAGATGGCCAGCTACCCAGGCCCGACCTACGCCATGCTGGAGCTCGATTTTGGCGTGCGCATGGTGCGCGCCGAAGAAAAGATCCGCGCCGTGCTGCCCGATGCCGCCCAGGCCGCGCTGCTGCAAGTCACCCCGTCAACGCCCCTGTTGAGCGTGGAAAGAGTTGCTTACACGTACAACGATGTTCCCATGGAGTTACGCCGCGGCCTCTACCGCACCGACACCCACCACTACCACAACGAATTGAGCTGACGGCACCGGCGCCCCACGCTGGCCGAAGCCCCAAAAAGTCGAGAATGGCGAGTCGACACGACTCCTCTTGCTGCATTGCAATAGAATTTTGCCTTTCCCCGGCGCACGAATTACCAAGCAGTTACATCCACGAAAGCACTTGACATGACCGAGCTAGCTAAAAAGCGGCCTGAATTCCGCAACATCAACGCCTTCAAAGACCTGACCACCTACCGCATGACACCGGCAGCCTGGGTGTCGATCCTGCACCGCGCCAGCGGCGCGGTCTTGTTCCTGCTGCTGCCTTTCATCCTTTGGATGTTCGACACCTCGGTGTCCTCCGAGATCTCGTACGGCCGCTTCACCGCCGCCTTCAGCGCAGGCCTGGGGTTCGTTCCGGGCTGGCTGCTCAAGCTCGTCGCGCTGGCCCTGGTCTGGGGCTATCTGCACCACCTCATTGCCGGCATGCGCCACCTGTGGATGGATGTCAGCCACGACGCCGTCAACAAGCAATTTGGCAAGACATCGGCCCTGTTCACGCTGGTGGTCAGCATTGCGCTGACGCTGGTGCTGGGCGCCAAGCTGTTCGGCCTGTACTGATCCACCCGGCGGCGCCCGACCGCACGGCAGGCGCTCCACGATTGACTGAGAGGAAATCCACTATGTCCGACAACTACGGATACAAACGCACCGTCGTAGGTGCCCACTATGGCCTGCGCGACTGGTTGAGCCAGCGCGTGACCGCCGCACTGATGGTGCTGTTCACGCTGGCGCTGCTGGCCCAGCTGATCTTCTCCAAGGGCCCGGTGGGCTACGACCTCTGGGCCGGCATCTTCGCCAGCCAATGGATGAAGTTCCTTACCTTCATCGTCCTCATCGCACTGGCCTGGCACGCCTGGGTGGGCATGCGCAACATCTGGATGGATTACATCAAGCCCGTCGGCCTGCGCCTGGCGCTGCAGGTCTTCACGCTTGCCTGGCTCGTCGGCTGCACCGCCTGGGGCTTCCAAGTCCTGTGGCGCATGTGATCCCCACGCCCCAATCCGCGATCAAAGGCTAAATCAATGAGCTACACCAACGCCAACATCACCAAGCGCAAGTTCGACGTCGTCATCATCGGCGCCGGCGGCTCCGGCATGCGCGCCGCCCTGGAACTGTCCCGCGCGGGCCTCAACGTGGCCTCGCTGTCCAAGGTTTTCCCCACCCGCTCGCACACCGTGGCAGCGCAAGGCGGCGTGAGCGCGTCCTTGGGCAACATGTCCGAGGACAACTGGCACTACCACTTCTACGACACCATCAAGGGCGGCGACTGGCTCAGCGACCAGGATGCCGTCGAGTTCATGTGCCGTGAAGCCCCCAAGGTCGTGTACGAACTCGAGCACTTCGGCATGCCGTTCGACCGCAACCCCGACGGCACCATCTACCAGCGCCCGTTTGGCGGCCACACCGCCAACTACGGTGAAAAAGCCGTGCAGCGCGCCTGCGCCGCGGCCGACCGCACCGGCCACGCCATGCTGCACACGCTGTACCAGCAAAACGTCAAGGCCAAGACCAATTTCTTCGTTGAATGGATGGCGCTCGATCTGATCCGCGACCAGGACGGCGACGTGGTTGGCGTGACCGCGCTGGAGATGGAAACCGGCGAGCTGTACATCCTCGAAGCCAAGACCGTGCTGCTGGCCACCGGCGGTGCAGGCCGCATCTTCGCGGCGTCCACCAACGCCTTCATCAACACCGGCGACGGCCTGGGCATGGCGGCGCGCGCCGGCATTCCGCTGCAGGACATGGAGTTCTGGCAGTTCCACCCGACCGGCGTGGCCGGCGCGGGCGTGCTGCTGACCGAAGGCTGCCGCGGCGAAGGCGCGATTCTTCTGAACAGCAATGGCGAGCGCTTCATGGAGCGCTACGCCCCCACGCTGAAGGACCTGGCGCCGCGCGACTTCGTCTCGCGTTCGATGGACCAGGAGATCAAGGAAGGCCGCGGCTGCGGCCCGAACAAGGACTACGTGCTGCTCAAGCTCGACCACCTGGGCGCCGAGACCATCCACAAGCGCCTGCCCTCGGTGTACGAGATCGGCGTCAATTTCGCCAACGTCGACATCACGCGCGAGCCCATTCCCGTCGTGCCCACCATCCACTACCAGATGGGTGGCGTGCCCACGAACATCCACGGCCAGGTCGTTGCGCACGACGGCTCGGGCAACGTCATCGTCAACGGCCTCTACGCCGTGGGCGAATGCTCGGCCGTGAGCGTGCATGGCGCCAACCGCCTGGGCACGAACTCGCTGCTCGACCTGCTGGTGTTCGGCAAGGCGGCAGGCCGCCACATCGTCGAGTTCAACCAGCAGCAGAAAGAGCACAAACCCCTGCCCAAGGACGCGGCCGACCGGACGCTCGAGCGCCTCAACCAGCTCGAAAGCTCCACCGGCGGCATCTACTCGCAGGTGCTGGCAGGCGATATCCGCTCGACCATGCAGCAGCACGCAGGCGTGTTCCGCACCCAGGCCAGCATGGACGAAGGCGTCGAGAAGATCGCCGCACTGCGCGAGCGCGTGGGCGGTGTCACGCTGCAGGACAAGTCCAAGGTGTTCAACACCGCGCGCATCGAGGCGCTGGAAGTGGACAACCTGATCGAAGTGGCGCAGGCCACCATGGTGTCGGCAGCGGCCCGCAAGGAATGCCGCGGTGCGCACACCGTGTACGACTACGAGCACCCGGCCGACCACCCCACGGCGCCGCTGGGCCGCGACGATGTCAACTGGCTCAAGCACACGCTGTGGCACAGCGCCAGCAACACCCTGACCTACAAACCGGTGAACCTCCAGCCCCTGACGGTGGCCAGCGTGCCCCCGAAGGTCCGCACGTTCTAACCAGGTCGCCCCACGAGAGAAGAACCATGCAAAAACGCACATTCCAAATCTACCGCTACGACCCGGACAAGGACACCAAGCCCTACATGCAGACCATCGAGATCGAACTCGATGGCCACGAGCGCATGCTGCTCGATGCCCTGATCAAGCTCAAGGAGCAAGACCCGGCGCTGTCGTTCCGCCGCTCCTGCCGCGAAGGCGTTTGCGGCTCGGACGCCATGAACATCAATGGCAAGAACGGCCTGGCCTGCCTGACCAACATGAACACGCTCCAGGGCACCATCGTGTTGAAACCCCTGCCCGGCCTGCCCGTGATCCGCGACCTGATCGTGGACATGACGCAGTTCTTCAAGCAGTACAACTCGATCAAGCCCTACCTGATCAATGATGAACTACCGCCCGAAAAAGAGCGCCTGCAGTCGCCCGAGGAGCGCGAAGAGCTGGACGGCCTGTACGAGTGCATCCTGTGCGCGAGCTGCTCCACGAGCTGCCCGAGCTTCTGGTGGAACCCCGACAAGTTCGTCGGACCGGCGGGCCTGCTGCAGGCCTACCGCTTCATCGCGGACAGCCGTGACGAAGCCACGGCCGAGCGACTGGACAACCTCGAGGACCCTTACCGCCTGTTCCGTTGCCACACCATCATGAACTGCGTCGATGTGTGCCCCAAGGGCCTCAACCCCACGCGGGCGATCGGCAAGATCAAGGAACTGATGGTGCGCCGCGCCATCTGAGCCCGGGCCATGGATGACACCTCCATCCCCAGCGCAGCGGCGGCTTCGCCGCTGCTGGATCAGCGCGAACTGAGCAAGCTGCACTGGCGCTGCCGGCGCGGCCTGCTGGAGAACGACCTGTTCATTGAACAGTTTTTCACCCGCTTCGAACCCCAGTTGACGCAGCGCCATGCCCACGGCCTTCTGGCCTTGATGGACCTGGCCGACAACGACCTGCTGGACCTGTTGCTGTGCCGGCGCGAGCCCGAAGGCGCGCTGGACGCGCCGGAGGTGCACGAAGTGCTCGGCATGCTGCGCCAAGGTGGCCGCACCAGCGCACAGCCGCACTGACACAGGCAGTCCTACACCAACCATTGGCAACCCAAGGAAAGTAACAATGAAGCTAGCTGACAACAAAGCCACCCTGTCGTTCAGTAACGGCAGCCCCAGCGTGGACCTGCCGGTCTACCAAGGCAACATTGGCCCGGACGTCATTGATATCCGCAAGCTGTATGGACAGACGGGCATGTTCACCTACGACCCGGGCTTCCTGTCGACAGCCTCGTGCCAGTCGGCCATCACCTACATCGATGGCGACAAGGGCGAGCTGCTGTACCGCGGCTACCCCATCGAGCAGCTGGCCACGCACTGCGACTACCTCGACACCTGCTACCTGCTGCTCAAGGGGGAGCTGCCCGACGCAGCCGCTCGCACCGACTTCCACAAGCTGGTGCTGGACCACACCATGGTCAACGAGCAACTGCAGTTCTTCCTGCGCGGTTTCCGCCGCGATGCCCACCCTATGGCCGTGCTCACGGGTCTGGTCGGCGCGCTGTCGGCCTTCTACCACGACAGCACCGACATCAATAACCCCGAGCACCGCGAGATCTCGGCGATCCGCCTGATCGCCAAGATGCCGACGCTGGTGGCCATGGCCTACAAGTACGGCAAGGGCCAGCCGTACATGTACCCGCGCAACGAGCTCTCGTACGCCGGCAACTTCCTGCGCATGATGTTCGGCACGCCGTGCGAAGACTACGTCGTCAACCCGGTGCTCGAGCGCGCCCTCGACCGCATCTTCATCCTGCACGCCGACCACGAGCAAAACGCGTCCACCTCCACGGTGCGCCTGTGCGGCTCCTCGGGCACCAACCCGTTTGCCGCCATCGCAGCCGGCGTGGCCTGCCTCTGGGGCCCCGCCCACGGCGGCGCCAACGAAGCCTGCCTGAACATGCTCGAAGACATCCAGCGCCAGGGTGGCGTGGCCAAGGTGGGCGAGTTCATGGAGAAGGTCAAGGACAAGAACTCGGGCGTCAAGCTCATGGGCTTTGGCCACCGCGTCTACAAGAACTACGATCCGCGCGCCAAGCTCATGCAGGAAACCTGCAACGAAGTGCTGGCCGAGCTGGGCCTGGAGAACGACCCGCTGTTCAAACTGGCCAAGCAGGTCGAGAAGATCGCCCTCGAAGACGACTACTTCGTCTCGCGCAAGCTCTACCCGAACGTCGACTTCTACTCGGGCATCGTGCAGCGCGCCATGGGCATTCCGGTGAACCTGTTCACCGGCATCTTCGCGCTGGCCCGCACCGTGGGCTGGATCGCCCAGCTCAACGAAATGATCAGCGACCCCGAGTACAAGATCGGGCGCCCACGCCAGCTCTACACCGGTCCGGTCCGCCGCGACGTAAAGGGCATCTGACCGACCCGCTCCGCCTGGCAACCCACAAAGCCCGCAGCCGCCTGCGGGCTTTTTTCATGGGCGATCCTTGCGCGCCTGCCCGCCAAAGCGCTCACGGTACGCCTGCGGCGTGATGCCCAGGCGGCGCACGAACAGGTGGCGCAGCGCCTGCTCGGACCCCAGGCCCACGCGCGCGGCCACGGTCTTGAGCGGCAGGCCGCCCTGCGTTTCGAGCAGCTGCTTGGCGCCTTCGAGCCGCGCCGCCTCGACGAACGCCGACGGGCTTTGCCCGGTCTCCTGCTGGAAGACACGGCGAAAGTGCCGCTCGCTCATTGCCGCCTGCGCCGCCATCTGCGCCAGGCTCAACGGTTCGGCCAGGTGGGCGAGCACCCATTGCTGCACTGCCTGCACGCCGCGGTGGCCGGTGGTCTGCGTGGCCAGCGGCACGCTGAACTGCGACTGCCCGCCCGGGCGCTTGAGGTACATGACCAGGTCGCGCGCCACCTCCAGCGCGAGCGCGTGGCCGAAGTCTTCTTCCACCACGGCCAGCGCCAGGTCGATGCCCGCCGTCACGCCGGCCGACGTCCACAGATGGCCATCGCGCACATAGATCGCGTCGGCGTCCACCGCGATGCGCGGATAGCGCTGCTGCAGCGCGGCGGCCACGCTCCAGTGCGTGGCCGCGCGCCGGCCGTCCAATAGGCCCGCGGCGGCCAGGAAGAAGCTGCCCGAGCACAGCGCGATCATGCGCGGCACGTGCGGCGCCACGCGCGCGGCCCAGTCCACCAGTTCAGGCGAAGCGGCCAGCACCTGTTCGATGTTGCGCGAGCCCACCAGCACCACCGTGCAGCCGGCGCTGCCCTCCTCTTCGAGCTCGGCCAGCGTGTGCGTGGCGTCCAGCGCCATCAGGGTGTCGGACGGCACGGCGCCGCGCCGGGCCGCCACCACGCGCACCGCATAACCGTCGGGCCGGCCGTGCTGACGCAGGTGGACATTCGCGTAGTCGAACACCGACATCGGTCCCACGGCTTCGAGCGCCTTGAATCCAGGGTAAACGACGAGATCGACGCGGTGGGCGTGGGCGTGGTGGTGGTCCATGAAGGGGCTTGCAGGCAAAAGACAGAAGAAACAACGCAGGTTCTGGAGGCGCACTGCGCTAGCAGGGCGTACCCGCAACCGAGCGGCCAAACTGGCCGAGCCCCTGGCGCCATGGCCGGGCGTGCGTTTTTCGATGACATTCGGACAAAGCGGCCGCGCCATCGGCCATCGCGGCCGCGGTGGCCCAGGGCATGCCCTACAGTAGTGCATCGCCCAGGGGTTCAGCGCCAAGGCCATTGTCCTTCAGCCGCCGCGCGCCCTCTGCCCTTTCTGTCCTTCCCTTTTCCAGAGATCCGCCCATGAAATCCCGTGCCGCCGTCGCCTTCAAAGCCGGAGAACCCCTGCAGATCGTCGAGATCGACGTGGCCCCGCCGCAAGCCGGCGAGGTGCTGGTCAAGATCACGCACACCGGCGTGTGCCACACCGACGCCTTCACGCTCAGCGGTGACGATCCCGAAGGCGTGTTCCCGGCCGTGCTCGGCCACGAAGGCGCTGGCATCGTCGTCGAAGTCGGCGAAGGCGTCACCAGCGTCCGGCCCGGCGACCATGTCATTCCGCTCTACACCGCTGAATGCGGCGAATGCCTGTTCTGCAAGAGCGGCAAGACCAACCTGTGCGTGGCCGTGCGCGCGACGCAGGGCAAGGGCCTGATGCCTGACGGCACCACGCGCTTCTCGTACAACGGCGAACCCATCTACCACTACATGGGCTGCTCGACTTTCAGCGAATACACCGTGGTGGCGGCCGTGTCGCTGGCCAAAATCAATCCCGACGCCAACCCCGAGCAGGTCTGCCTGCTGGGCTGCGGCGTGACCACGGGCCTGGGCGCGGTGAAGAACACCGCCAAGGTGCAGGAAGGCGACACCGTGGCCGTGTTCGGCCTGGGCGGCATCGGCCTGGCCGTGATCCAGGGCGCCAAGATGGCCAAAGCCGGCCGCATCATCGCCATCGACACCAACCCCGCCAAGTTCGACCTGGCCCAGACCTTCGGCGCCACCGACTGCATCAACCCCAAGGACTTCGACAAGCCGATCCAGCAGGTCATCGTCGAGATGACGGGCTGGGGCGTGGACCACAGCTTCGAGTGCATCGGCAACGTCAACGTGATGCGCGCCGCGCTCGAGTGCGCGCACCGCGGCTGGGGCCAGTCGGTGGTCATCGGCGTGGCCGGCGCGGGCCAGGAAATCTCCACGCGCCCGTTCCAGCTGGTCACGGGCCGCAAATGGCTGGGCTCGGCCTTCGGCGGCGTCAAGGGCCGCAGCGAGCTGCCGGGCATGGTGGAGCAGGCCATGTCCGGCGAGATCCAGCTGGCGCCGTTCGTCACCCACACCATGCCACTGACCGACATCAACGAAGCCTTTGACCTGATGCACGCAGGCAAGTCGATCCGCTCGGTGGTCGTCTATTAAAAAGATGAGCGCACAGCGCAATCCCCATCAGGGTTTGCGCATCAAAACAGCTGATAACGCCCTGGATACCAGCGTTAGCAGCTCTTTTTTTAGGAGTTAACCATGTCCCCCGTTTCCCTGGAACTGACCAACGCCCACGCCTGCTTTGGCGGCGCGCAGCGCTTCTACCAGCATGCTTCACGCGAGATTGGCCTGCCGATGAAGTTCTCGGTCTACCTGCCGCCCCAGGCGCTGCAGGGCGCCACGGTGCCGGCGCTGGTCTACCTGGCCGGGCTGACCTGCAACGAAGAAACGTTCATGACCAAGGCCGGCGCCCAGCGCCTGGCGGCCGGGCTAGGCCTGGCGCTGGTTGCGCCCGACACCAGCCCGCGCGGCGCGGGCGTGCCGGGCGAAGCCGACAGCTGGGACTTCGGCGTCGGCGCAGGCTTCTACCTCGATGCCACGCAAGCCCCCTGGCAGCCGCACTGGCGCATGGAGAGCTACCTCACGCGCGAGCTGCTGCCGCTGCTGGGCCAGCAGTTGCCAATCGACCTGGAGCGCGTGGGCATTTTCGGCCACTCCATGGGCGGCCACGGCGCGCTCACGCTGGCGCTGCGCCATCCGGGCCTGTTCAAGAGCCTGTCGGCATTCGCCCCGATTGCCGCGCCCACACAGTGCCCCTGGGGCCGCAAGGCCTTCGCCGGCTACCTGGGCAGCGACGAGGCCCAGTGGCGCAACCACGACGCCAGCGCGCTCATGGCCGCGCAGCCCACTGCGCCCTACCCCGGCGGCATCCTGATCGACCAGGGCCTGGCCGACAAATTCCTGACCGACAAGCAGCTGTTGCCCGAAGCCTTCGAGGCCGCCTGCGCGCGCGTCCGGCAGCCGCTGACGCTGCGCCGCCAGGCCGGCTACGACCACGGCTACTACTTCATCCAGAGCTTCATCGACGACCACCTGCGCCACCACGCTGCGGCGCTGGGCTGACCGGCGGCTGCGGGGCTTAATCCCCGCCTAAGCAACGCGCCCTAGAATCGCGCTCCATGCCCGAATTCCTGCAGCGCTGGCAACAGCCACCCGCCAGCCTTCGCCGCCGCTCGGCGGCCGCTTCCGCTGTGCCAGCACGGCGCCCGCTCCACCCGGCCGCGCTGGTGCTGCTGGTCAGCCTCTGGCTTGCCACGGCCTGCAACCTGCCGCTGTGGCGCGCGGTCGCAGCGCTGCCCGGACACAGCGGCCTGCGCGGTCTGGGCTTTGCCCTGGCTTTCGCAGCCATCGTGCTGGCCGGCAATCTCGCCCTGCTCAGCCTGCTGGCCTGGGGCCGCGTGCTCAAACCGGTGCTGGCAGCGATGCTGCTGGTGGCTGCCCTGGGCGCCTATTTCATGCTGAGCTACGGCATCGTGATCGACCCTGGCATGCTGGTCAACGTGGTGCAAACCGACCCGCGCGAAGCGGGCGACCTGCTCAACTGGCGCCTGGCCGCCACCGTGCTGGTGCTGGTCGGGCCGCCGCTGTGGTGGCTGCTGCGCCAGCCCGTGCGCCCGCTCGGGGCCTGGCGCCACCTGCTGCACAACGGCCTGCTGCTGCTCGCCGCGGCGCTGCTGGCCCTGGGCAGCCTGCTGCTGGTGTTCCAGGACTTTGCCTCGACCATGCGCAACCACACCCAGCTGCGCTACCTGATCAACCCGCTCAACAGCGTGTACGCGCTCGGCTACGCCGCCGCCACGCCGCTGCGCATGGACACCCGCACGCTGCTGCCGCTGGGCCGCGACGCCAAGCTCGGCGCCAGTTACGCCACGCAGTCCGCTCCCCCGCTGCTGGTGCTGGTGCTCGGCGAGACGGCGCGCAGCGCCAACTTCGGGCTCAACGGCTACGAACGGGCCACCACGCCGCGGCTGTCGGCGCGCACCGACCTGGCCAGCGCGCGCAATGCCTGGTCGTGCGGCACCAGCACGGCCGCATCGGTGCCCTGCATGTTCTCGCACCTGGGCCGCAGCGGCTTCACGGGCCGCTCGGCCAACTCCGAGAACCTGCTCGACGTGCTCCAGCACGCGGGCCTGGCCGTGCTCTGGGTGGACAACCAGTCGGGCTGCAAGGGCGTGTGCGACCGCGTGGCGCAGGCCAGCACCACCGGCCTGCAAGACCCGGGCCTGTGCCCCGGCGGCGAGTGCCAGGACCCCGTCCTGCTCAAGGACCTGGACGCGCGCATCGCAGCCCTTCCCGCCGAACAGCGCGCACGCGGCACCGTGGTGGTGCTGCACCAGATGGGCAGCCACGGACCGGCCTACGCCAAGCGCTCGAACGCGGCGCAGAAAAAATTCCTGCCCGAATGCCAGTCCAACGCCCTGCAGGAGTGCAGCCGCGAGCAGGTGGTCAACGCCTACGACAACAGCATCGTCGCCACCGACCAGTTCCTCGACGCCGCGGTGCAGTGGCTGCAGGCGCATGCGGCCCGGTCGCCAGCCGCCCTGGTCTATGTCTCGGACCATGGGGAGTCGCTCGGCGAGAACAACCTCTACCTGCACGGGCTGCCCTACGCGGTGGCCCCGGATGTGCAGAAGCATGTGCCCTGGATCACCTGGCTCTCGCCCGGCATGCAGGAGCGCAGCGGCATCGCCACCGCGTGCCTGCAGCGCACGCTGGCCGAGCGCCGCATCTCGCACGACAACTACTTCCATTCCGTGCTCGGTCTCATGGACGTGCACAGCAGCGTCTACGAACCCGCGCAAGACATCTACGCCGACTGCCGCGGCGCGGCACATCCGCAGTAAAAACCGCGCCCCCGGCCCGGCGCAGGCGCGCCGGGATTGTCCGCGTGGGGTGCTACAGCATTGCCGATCAGCTACAGTCGGGTGTTAAAGACTTGCCTGAGGTAGTTATCGTGCGCAAACCACCGATCATTCTGTCGTCGCTGGACATGGACCGGATTGAAGCCCTGCTGGCGGCCATCCCGGCCAGTGCCCTGGCCGGCAAGGCCGAACTGCAGGCCGAACTCGATCGCGCCGATGTGCTGCCCCCCGAACAGGTGCCGCCGACCGTGGTCACCATGAATTCCACCGTCAAGTTCTCCATCGTCGAAACCGGCAAGGAGTTCTGCCTGACGCTGGTGTACCCCCGCGACATGGACGGCAGCGCCGACCGCATCTCGATCTTCGCCCCCGTGGGCGGCGCGCTGCTCGGCCTGTCCGTGGGCGACGAGCTGGCCTGGCCCGGCCCCGGCGGCAAGGACATGACGGTGCGCGTGACCGAAGTCATCTACCAGCCCGAACGCGCGGGCGAGCTGCACCGCTGAACGCAAGCACCCGAGGCGCCACCGTGCCCCGCCCTGCCCCGCACCGCACAGCTGCGCCGGCCGGGCATGACCTTTTGCCTGTTCAGGCGCCTGACCCCACCGATTCCCCGCCCGCGCCCGAGGCGCCCCGGCGCAGCGCCTTCCAGCGGCGCATGGACCGTGCACCCGACTGGTTTGGCGCGTTCCTGGCGGGCAACAGCCGGGAAAAAACCCGCCTGAGCCGCGACATGGCGACCCTCAAGGGCTCGGTCGTGTGGCTGGTGCGCCAGCGGCGCAAAGGCCACTGGAGCGCGCACGAACGCGCCCACCTGCGCGAGGCCATGCGCACTGCCTCGTCCGTGAGCCCCTACCTGCTGATCTGGGTGGTTCCGGGCTCGATGGTGCTGCTGCCGTTTCTGGCGTGGTTCATGGACCGCCGGCGCCGGGAGCGCACACCGCCCGACGCGCCCTGAAAACGGCCTGCGGACCCGCGGTGGCCGCACACGTCACGGAAAATTGTCGGCCAGCGCCACCAGCACGCCCGTGCCGACGAGGCCAGCCTGCCAGCGCAGCGCCAGCGTCCACGACGGCACACGGCGCTCCACCTGCTCGTACAGCTGCCGCCCTGCGACCAGCGACAGCCCGAACGCCAGCAGCATGCCGGCGGCATTCCAGGTCGGGGACTGCGGCCACAGCTGGCCCACCACCGCATTGACCACCAGGCACACCGGAAAGTGCACCAGGAACACCGAGTACGACATCTGCCCGAGCCGCTGCAGCGCCGCCATGCCGGGCCAGGCCGGCACCGCCGGGGAGCGCATCACCCCGACCAGCCCCAGCGCCACGGCCCAGGCCACGGCAATGCGCAGCCGAAAGTCGAGTGCCAGCGCCAGCGCACCCAGCACCGCCATGACCGCCAGCCACCGGGTGGCGCGGGGCGCGCGCACGGCCCAGAACGCCAGCACGCCCAGGCCATAGGAGCCGAAAAAATACACGCCCCACATGTCCAGGCCGCTGTCGCGGTTGAAGCCCCACAGCGAAGCCGCCGTGGCCAGCACCACCAGGGCCTGCGCCCACCGCACCCTGCGCCGGGGCGCCAGCCCGGGCACGCTGCGCACGGCTGCGAACAGCAGGCAGGTCAGCGCGAAGAGCTGGAAGTCGATCGCCACATACCAGGCGCCGGCCGACAAGGCCTCCTCGCCCACGATGTCCTGCAGCAGCAAGGCATTGGCCAGCAGCTGCGGCAGGCTCGGCTCGCCCGGCACGCTGGCGTCGTCGAGCCAGGGGCGCACCAGCGCGGCGGCCAGCACGGCCAGCACCAGGGCCGCGGCGTAGGGCACGACCAAGCGCACAAAGCGCCGCGTGACCAGCACAGAGGCGCTGTCGAACCGCGCCACGCCCAGGGGCGCCAGGCTCGCAGCGGCCAAATAGCCGCCCAGCACCAGGAACACCTGCACGGCCATGCGACCATAGTCGTAAAGCCAGGCCACCGCCCCCGGCCACAGCGGCTGGGCGATGTCGGACATGGGTCCGTAAAACGCGAGGTGGTGCCAGACGATGGCGGCACAGGCCAACCCCTTGAACGCATCGATCAAAGGGTTGCGGGAGGCTGAAGGGTGCATGGGCAGTGGCAGGGGCAGCGCAGCGGCACAAGACCGTAAGCCTCAAAAGACCGCGCGGCCGAAGCCGCACAAGCTCCATTAAGTGGCAGACCCGCGTTTCGGTTGACAAGCTTGCACGTTATTGACAAAAAAACACGTACTTTGGTGCAGCACCTGCTGTGCAACGCGCGCGTATAGCAAATTTTGAAAAACCATTTTTTTGACTCAAACACCTTAAATTTTTATACTTTCTGTGTGTTTTACAACCTTCAATACAGGTAATCGGCGTTTCCCTTGCGGAAATCGCCCTTCGGGCCCCGCGCCCACCTCCGGCCGATGCTTCGGCCCTGATGCCCCGGCAGCGTGCAGGCTTTGCCCGCTGTCCGCGTGATTCAAGAGTCCTCTGCCCAGACCTCTTTTGAAGCGCACGACGGGCACCGCATGGCTTCGCCGCCCTGCAGGTGCCTGCTGGTCACACACCCGTGTCCAATTTTTTTCGTTCCGCGTGCATCCGCACCACCGGGCGTGGCCGCCGCATCGGCTTTTCCGCTGCAGCGCCGCACCCCCAACCGAGGAGACCTGCCCCCGTGGCCAAACAAATCACCATCGAACATGTGTTCAAGGTTTTCGGCGATGCGCCCGAGGACGCCCTGCAGCTGGTGCGCCAAGGCGTCAGCAAGCAGGACATCCTCGCGCGCACCGGCCAGTCGATCGGCGTCTTCAACGCGAGCTTCACCATCGCCGCCGGCGAGATCTTTGTCGTCATGGGCCTGTCGGGCTCGGGCAAGTCCACGCTGGTGCGCATGCTCAACCGCCTGATCGAGCCGACGGCCGGGCGCATCCTGGTCGACGGCACGGACATCAACCAGCTGTCCGACGCGCAGATGCGCGCGCTGCGGCGCAAGGACATCAGCATGGTGTTCCAGTCGTTTGCGCTGATGCCGCACCTGACTGTGCTCGACAACACCGCGCTGGGCCTGGAGCTGGCCGGCGTCGGCCGCGCCGAGCGCCACCACCAGGCCGCGCAGGCGCTGGCCCAGGTCGGGCTGGAGGGCTGGGGCGCCAGCTACCCCGACGAGCTCTCGGGCGGCATGCAGCAGCGCGTGGGCCTGGCGCGGGCGCTGGCATCCGACCCGTCGATCCTGCTGATGGACGAAGCGTTCTCGGCGCTCGACCCCATCATCCGCACCGAAATGCAGAGCGAGCTGATGCGCCTGCAAGAGGTCAAGCGCCGCACCATCGTCTTCATCTCGCACGACCTCGACGAGGCCATGCGCATCGGCGACCACATCGCCATCATGAAAGACGGCCATGTGGTGCAGGTCGGCACGCCCGACGAGATCTTGCGCAACCCCGCCAACGACTACGTGCGCAGCTTCGTGCGCGGCGTCGATGCCGCCGCGGTGTTCAAGGCAGCCGACATCGCGCGCAAGGCGTTCACCGTGGTTTCCGAGCGCAGTGACCGCGGCTGCCGCGCCGCGCTGCAGCTGCTCGAAGAGCACGACCGCGACTATGCCTACGTGGTCAGCCCGCGCCAGCAGTACCTGGGCATGGTCTCGGCCGACTCGCTGCGCGCCGCGCTGCACGGCCATGTCGGCCCGCTGGGCCTGCAGCACGCCTACCTGCCCGGCGTGCAGACCATCGCGGCCGACGCGCTGGTCGCCGGGCTGTTTGGCCAGGTCGCGCATGCGCCGCACGCGGTGCCGGTCGTCGACGACAGCGGGCGCTTTTGCGGCGCCATCAGCAAGACCACGCTGCTGCGCTTTCTCGACCGCGACACGCCGCCGATCGAGGCCAGCGCCGCCCTCCCTCCCCTGCCTGCCGCCGTGCCCGAGACCGCCGGCGCCGCGGCCCACTGACCCGAGAGTTTGAGCATGAACGAATCCCTTGCCACGGTCGACCAGACGGCCCCCGCCGGCACCGCCACCGCCTTGCCGCCGCCGACCGACACCAACCCCTGGGCCAGCCAGACTGAGATGGCGGCCGAGCCATCGCCGTGGGACGCGAGCGCCCCCACGCCGATGGCAGACACGCCCAACGACCCCTGGGCGGCGCTGTCGCCCACCGAGGGCGACGCCGACGCCGGCAGCGACTGGCTGGACGCGCCCGCCGCGGGCCTGGACGCCATGGGCGCGGCCGATGCGGCCAGTGACGGCTTTGCGCTGCACCAGTTGTGGGACGGCTCGCTGCCCATCGAGTCCTGGATCAACCAGGGCCTTGACTGGGTGGTGCAGCATTTCCGCCCCTTCTTCCAGACCGTGCGCGGCCCGATCGACAGCACTTTGACCGGTGTCGAGGGGCTGCTGCAGAGCGTGCCCTCGCTCGCGATGGTTGCGCTGCTGGGCCTGCTGGCCTGGCAGTTCGCCGGCCGGGCGCTGGCCGTCGGCACCGTGGTGTCGCTGCTGCTCGTGGCCATGCTGGGCATCTGGTCCGAGGCCATGGTCACGCTGTCGCTGGTGCTCACTTCGCTGGTGTTCTGCCTTGCGATCGGCCTGCCGCTGGGCATTTTCCTGGCCAGCAGCGACCGCGCCCAGCGCTGGATGCGCCCGCTGCTCGATGCCATGCAGACCACGCCGGCCTTCGTCTACCTGGTGCCCGTGGTGATGCTGTTTGGCATTGGCAACGTGCCCGGCGTGATCGTGACCATCGTCTTCGCGCTGCCGCCGCTGGTGCGCCTGACCAACCTGGGCATCCGCCAGGTACGCCCCGACCTGATCGAGGCCGCGCGCGCCTATGGCGCCTCGCCCTGGCAGATGCTGGTGAAGGTGCAGCTGCCGCTGGCCATGCCGTCCATCATGGCCGGCGTGAACCAGGCGCTGATGCTGTCGCTGTCGATGGTCGTGATCGCCTCGATGATCGCCGTCGGTGGCCTGGGCCAGATGGTGCTGCGCGGCATCGGCCGCCTCGACATGGGGCTGGCCACCGTCGGCGGCCTGGGCATCGTGCTGCTGGCCATCACGCTCGACCGCATCACGCAATCGCTGGGCCAGCCGCGCCGCGGCGTGCGCCACTGGTGGCACACCGGCCCCGCTGGCCTGGTGTTGCGCAGCCTGCGCCAGCGCGTGCCGCGCGCGGCAGACGCCCCTGCCGCAGCCTCCGCGGGCCAGCCCGACGCCGCGGCGCAGCTGGCCTCCCAGCCGCAGTGACGCGCTGCAGCGTCCGCCCGTTTTTCCGCAATCGAAAGGAGACACTCCCGATGAACATTTCCCGCGCGCTCGCACGCACCATCCTGTCCACCGGCCTGCTCGCCTGGGGGCTGGCCGCCCCGGCCGCCGCCGCCGACCTGCCCGGCAAGGGCATCACCGTGCAGCCGATCAAGAGTTCAGTGGCCGAAGAACTGTTCCAGTCGCTGCTGGTGTCCCGCGCGCTTGAAAAGCTCGGCTATACCGTCAAGCCCGCGCAGGAGATCGAGTACGCGACCGGCCACCTGTCGCTGGCCAACGGCGACGCGACCTTCCTGGCCAACCACTGGGACCCGCTGCATGTCGCGTTCTTCGAGAACGCCGGCGGCGACGCCAAGATCTGGCGCAACAGCACCTATGTCAACAACTCGCTGCAGGGCTACCTGATCGACAAGAAGACGGCCGACCAGTACAAGATCACGAACCTCTCGCAGCTCTCGGACCCGAAGATCGCCGCACTGTTCGACACCAACGGCGACGGCAAGGCCGACCTGACCGGCTGCAACCCCGGCTGGGGCTGCGAACTGGCGATCGAGCACCACCTCGACGCCTACCAGCTGCGCGGCAGCATCACGCACAACCAAGGCAGCTACGCGGCGCTGATGGCCGACACGATGGCGCGCTACAAGCAGGGCAAGCCGATCCTCTATTACACCTGGACGCCCTACTGGATCAGCAACGTGCTGCGCCCCGGCAAGGAGGCGGTGTTTCTGCAGGTGCCGTTCTCGGCCCAGGTGGGCAACCCCTCCAAGACCAGCACCAAGATGGCCGACGGCCGCGACTACGGCTTCATCGTCAACGTGCAGCGCATCGTGGCCAGCAAAGCGTTCACCGACAAGAACCCCGCCGCCGCCAAGCTGTTCGAGCTGATGAAGCTGCCCGTGGCCGACATCAACGCGCAGAACCAGCGCATGAACAGCGGCGAGAACAAGCAAAAGGACGTGGAGCGCCACGTGGACGGCTGGATCAAGGCCCACCAGAAGACGTTCGACGGCTGGGTCGCGCAGGCCCTGGCCGCCGCCAAGTAACAGCCCCATCGGCCCCAGGCGCTCACCGATAGGGCGCCATCAGCTATTTGAAAGATAGCTGATGGCGCCTTTTCGATGCGCCCCGGCGGCCCGTTTCCCTCTCTTCGCACGCAAAGGAACCCCGCATGATGAACACCCGCCATTTCGCCTCCACCCTGCTCGCCGCCGGCCTGCTGGCCTTGGGCCTGGCAGCGCACGCCGCCGCCGATCTGCCCGGCAAGGGCGTGAAGGTGCAGCCGCTGCAAAGCGCGCTGACCGAGGAAACCTTCCAGACGCTGCTGGTCAGCCGCGCGCTCGAGAAGCTCGGCTACGACGTGCAGCCGATCAAGGAAGTCGCCTACCCGACGGCCCACCTGGCCGTGGCCAACGGCGACGCCACCTTCATCGCCAACCACTGGAACCCGCACCACTCCGAGTTCTACAAGACCGCCGGCGGCGACGCCAAGCTCTCGCGCCGCGGCGTTTACTCGGCCGGCGCCGCCCAGGGCTACCTGATCGACAAGAAAACCGCCGACCAGTACAAGATCACCCACCTGAGCCAGCTCACCGACCCGAAGCTGGCCCAACTCTTTGACAGCACCGGCGACGGCAAGGCCGACCTGATCGGCGCGAGCGCCGGCTGGGGCGGCGAAGCCGTGATCGAGCACCACCTCACCACCTTCAAGCTGCGCGACACCGTGACCTACACGCAGGGCAACTACCCGGCGCTGATTTCCAATACCGTGGCGCGCTTCAAGGCCGGCAAACCGGTGCTCTACTACGCGTGGACGCCCTACTGGCTGAGCAACGTGCTGCGCCCGGGCAAGGAAGTCGTCTGGCTCGAAGTGCCTTTCTCGGCCATGCCAGGGCTGCAGGCGGGCACGGACACGCGTCTGCCCAATGGCAAGAACTACGGTTTTCCGCTGAACAACGAGTACATCGTGGCCAACAAGGCCTTCGTCGAAAAGAACCCGGCCGCCGCCAAGCTGTTCGAAGTCATGGAACTGCCGATTGGCGACATCAGCCGCCAAAACCGGCGCCTGCGGGACGGCGAGAACCGCCAGCAGGACATCGAGCGCCACACCGACAGCTGGATCAAGGCGCACCAGAAAACCTTTGACGGCTGGATCGCGCAGGCCATGGCGGCCGCGAAATAAGAGCCAAATTGGCCTCTATCGCTTATCCAGAAAGCGCTGACAGCTAGCATTCCAGTAGCACTAAGAAAAGCCACTGAACACGTTCCCGTGTGCCAGTGGCTTTTTTATGCAGCACAACTGCGGCGCCTGAGTACACCGCTGCATCGCGCTCAAACAGGCGACAAAGAATCATTTAAGTGGAAAGACTGCTTGCGGCCACAAGCTGCCGTGGGTGAGAGGCAGCTTTCGGAAACGGAAGCCGCAGACGTCCCAGAAAGCGAGACTCAGCGCGCATCGCGCCGATAGTCTGGTGCTCGGCAGTGCTCTCACGGTACTCTTCGGAATATCCATTGAGGAGCGAACCATGCACTTGCCGAAGTTCGGACCCATCCCTTGGTTGCTCCTCGGTGCTACGCCCGTGGCAGCGCAGATCAATGCCGGAACTCTGCCCCCCACCCCATCGCCTCCGTTCAAGCTCACGAAGGTCGCGCAGTTCGATCTGCCATGGCGCATTGCCTTCCTGCCGGACGGACGCATGCTGATCACCGAGAAAATCGGCAAGCTCTTCCTCGCGACCCCATCTGGGCAAAAGCTGGAAGTCACTGGCGTGCCGCCGGTGCTGTACGAAAATCAGAACGGCCTGCTCGGCGTCTACTTGGCCCCGTCCTATTCGAACGATGGGGCGATCTACCTGACCTATTCGGAACCCGGGCAGATCCCGGGCACCTCGAGCCTGGCGCTCGCCCGCGCGACGCTCAAGATCGGCACCGGCACCGCCGCGCTGGAGGGCCTGCAGGTCATCTGGCGCGACCCGATCAAGGGCAAGGGGGGCCAGGTCGGCGCTGCCGTGGCCTTTTCGCCGGACCAGAGGTTTCTCTTCCTCACGGCCGGCGATCGGCAGCGCTTCACCCCCGCCCAAGACCCGAACCAACCGGCCGGCAAGATCCTGCGACTGACCCTGGACGGCAAGCCCGCTCCCGGCAACCCCATGGAGGGCAGGATCGGTGCACGGTCGATTGCGGTGATTGATCCGCCCAGAGATACGGAGGCGGCCAAGCGCGCGCCGGTTGTGCGCACCTATCTCTTTGACGGCCCCAATCTGACGCCGTCCGAGACATGGACCACGGGGCATCGCACACCCTACGGCCTCGCGTTCGCACCGGATGGCCGCCTTTGGGAACTCGAGCATGGGCCGCGCGGCGGCGACGAGCTCAACCTGATCGAGCCGGGCAAGAACTATGGTTGGCCGCTTGTCTCCTATGCGGTGAACTACGACGGCGTGCCCATCGCGAGCCCCGACACGCGCCCCGACCTCGTCAAGCCCGTGATCTACTGGACGCCGGTTTTCGCGCCGGGCAACCTGATGTTCTACAGCGGCGCGATGTTTCCGACGTGGAAGGGCTCAGCATTCGCGAGCGGCCTCGTCAGCCGCGCCCTGCACCGGATCGAAGTGCACGGTGCGATCGCGACACCGGCCGAGCACTGGACGGTCGGCTTTCGCGTGCGCGACGTCGCGCAGGCGCCGGATGGTGCGTTGTGGTTGATCGAGGACGACCGCGAGGGCGGCCTGTATCGGCTCACGCCGAAGTAACCACGTCGAGGTCATTTCGATGCGTGGAGCACCGCCTGCGCTCGGGGTCTGGCGTTGGCACCGCTACCGCCAGCGAAATTGGTACGGCATTTGAGCACCTCGGCGCCAGCGCCAAGGATGTGTTTGGCGGGCGCTTACTGTCCGCCAGTTGCGTTTTTCTTCTTCTTCCCTTGGTCGTAATGCCACTTGATGGCGAAGAACATGCACGTGCCGAACACGAGCACCTTGAACGTAAAGAAGACTATAGGGACCCAATCCATCTTTGAATATTTCCTGGCTATTGCTTGACACTACCTATCGTGATCGTAGCAATCCAGGGGGT
>NZ_MWOM01000061.1:0-22035 GCF_012931925.1 Acidovorax sp. SRB_24 | reverse complement strand
GCCTTGCCGATGGCCTCGCGCCGCTCGACTGCACTGCGCAAGTGCTGCGCTGCGCCGTGATAGGCCTGGAGTCCCGCGAAGGCGAGGTGGCGCGAGCCTGCGATAAGCCTCGCAAGCCCGACGGCCTCCTCTCCCGCAGGCACGCCGCAGCGGCGAGAGCCGACGTCGATTTCCACGAGGACGGACATCCTGACGCCGGCAGTCCGAGCAGCAGCTTCCAGCAGCGAAACGTGCTCAGGGCTGTCAACGCAAAGGGCAACTTGCGCTATCCGGGACAGGGCGGCAAGCCTGGCAAGCTTGCGCGGATCGACGATCTGGTTGGTCACCAGGATGTCTTCCACACCTCCCCAAGCCATGACCTCCGCTTCCGCGACTTTCTGCACGCACTGGCCAATGGCGCCGCGGCGCATCTGCAGGTTCGCCACGACGGGGGATTTGTGCGTCTTCGCATGCGGACGAAGCCTGGCGCTGACTCCTGCCACCATGCGCGCCATTGTGTCGAGATTGAATTCGAATGCGTCGAGATCGAGGATCAAGGCAGGCGTTTCGACCTCGGACTCTCGCATTCCGGGTTGGGCTGGAGGCAACTGATGCATGCGAATAGCTTAGGGGGCACCGCAGGCAAGTCAAACAAGATTTCGTCACGCAATATGTGAGGCTTGCTCAAGCCGCTCGCACAGAACGTCATTCACCGTCTCACGCGCGATGTTGAGAAGCTTACGGAAAATGTTGCTTCCATTCCTTGAGTTATTCTCATGATCATCCGGAGTCGCCAACTTGATGAAGGGATGCAGGCGTGCTGAATCTTTCCAACCTGGCTACTCTGTTAGCCATCCTTGACAAGGGAAGCTTCACGGCCGCAGCCGGTGTGATCGGCTGCACACCCAGTGCCGTCAGCCTGCAGGTCAAGCAGCTGGAGACCTACTTCGGCAAGCCCCTGTTCGACCGGTCTTCGCGCCAGAGCCGGCCGACTGCATTCGCGCTGGAGGTTGCGCAGGCGGCCAGGGATACGACGACCCGCATCCAGGCTCTGCGATCTCGACCAACGTTCAAGGTGTCTGGCACCTTGCGGCTTGGTGCGCTCACCAGCATTCAATCGGATCTGCTTCCATACGTGCTGCGATGGATGAGAGATGAGCACCCGGCGCTGGAGGTCTCCGTTGCGCCTTTGAACGACACCCCGGATTTGCTCGATGCCCTGGCCGCGGGAAAGCTCGACGCGGCTGCACTGGTGCGCCCCCCCTCAGGCGGATCCTCCAGGCTGATTTGGGAAGACCTGGTCCGGCAGCCGTTTGTCATGCTGACTGCGGCGGACGTGAAGGAAGCGAGGCCGCAGGAGCTGTTGCGTAAACTGCCCTGGATTGCCTACGACCGCCAGACGAGTGGCGGCCGCGCGGCCGCTGAGTATGTCCGGCGGGTGGCCCCAGGCTCGCGAGGGATCGTGGACTTGAGGTCGATCGACGCCATCGTCGCCATGGTGTCCGAGGGCCTTGGCGTATCCGTCGTGCCGCTCCCACGTCCCAAGCTCATCAGCGCTTACGACTTGCGTGTTGTCCCGCTGGGAAGGAATCCCCCATCGCGGCAGCTTTCGCTTGTGCGGCGCAAGGCCGACCAGGACAGCCGTAACGTGAACGCAGCGCGCGACGCGTTCCTGTCGATCATCGCGAGTCGGCAGGGCAACCTGACCTCGCGCAGCGGCTAGCCGATGGCGGCACTGTGCGTCGCAGCGCTTGGCGTGCGGCGTCCTACGGCGGCCACGCTGCTACTTACGAACGTGAATGCCTGGACAGCCGTCTCCACATCGACATCGCTCAGGTGCCGGTGCGTCACGCAACGAAGCAGGGATCGCGACCATGGCCGCACGAGAACACCCATGCTTCGGAGGCTCTCAACCCAAAGTGAGGCATCCATGCCCGTGGCGCTGACATCAACCTGGACGATGTTGGTTTGCGGGCTGTTCGCCTTTAGCCCCGCGATCGCGTTGAGTCCGTCAGAAAGCAGCGCCGCCCTCTTGTGATCTTCTTCCAGTCGGGCCACCATGCTGTTGATTGCTACCAGTCCTGCCGCCGCCGCGATGCCCACTTGGCGTTGCGTGCCGCCCAGCATCTTTCGAATCGCGCGCGCCCGCGCTATCACGGCAGTTGTGCCGGCGACCACACCGCCCATGGGGGCCGAAAGTCCTTTCGACAGGCAGATCGTGACAGTGTCTGTGCAAGCAGCGATGGCTGCAGGCGCCACGCGCAAGGCCACCGCTGCGTTGAAGAGGCGGGCTCCGTCGAGATGGATGCTGGCGCCATGGCGCCGGGACAGGTCATGCACTTGTCGCATGTGCTCCAACGGCAACGCCGTCCCCCCGGCGTTGTTGTGGGATGTCTCCATGCAGACCAGGGCTGTCTTGAGCCTGCCCCGTGGCTCCACCAGGACCTGCTCCAGCCGTTCGAGGTTCATCGCCCCGGCGACGCCTGCGATCGGCTCATAGAAAGCGCCCGTCAACGTTGCTGCGCCGCGTTCCGCCGTGTAGATGTGCGAGGAAGCCTCCGTCACCACGAGTTCCTGGCGGGCGGTTTGCGCCAGGATGGCCGCGAGGTTCCCCATGGTCGCGCTGGGTACGAAGAGAGCGGCCTCCTTGCCCAGCAAAGTCGCAACGCCGCTCTCCAATTCTTCTGCCGTCGGATCGCCGTCCAGGCCGTCATCGCCCAGCGGCGCCTTCAGCATGCTCTCGTACATCGCCTCCGTCGGCTGCGTGACTGTGTCGCTGCGCAGGTCGACCGGCGATTTGCAATCAGTCAACGGTTGCCCCCGTTTTCTTGACGACAGCCGACCACTTGGCGCGCTCCGCGGCCAAGAAGGAGGCGAACTGGCTTCGCGAAATCAGCTGGGGTGTGATGCCCTGCCTGGCAAACACCGCACGCACTTCGTCCGTGTCCAATGAACTGTTGATCTGCTTGTTCAGAAGGTCCAGCACGCCTTCGGGAGTGCGTGCCGGCGCCACGACGCCGTAGAAGGCAGAGTACGTCAAGTCTGGGAACCCCAACTCCGCCAAGGTCGCCACCTGCGGCAGCGCGCTGTGCCGCTTTTCAGTTGAGACGGCGAGTGGCCGCAGCTTCCCGGCGGCAATGTGCGGGAGCGAAGCAGTCAGCGAGGCGAAGTACAGGTCGACTTGACCACCCAGCAGGTCATTCATCGCAGGGCCGGCGCCTTTGTACGGAATGTGCTGCAGCTTGACGCCGGTAGCATCACGTAGGCTCTCTGCGACCAAGTGACCGACTGTTCCACTTCCGGATGAAGCGTAGAACAGATCGTTCTTCTTGCCCGCCTGGATGATCGATGCAAGACTGTCGAAGCGGCTTTCCGTGCGAACTATCAGCACAAGCGGCCCCGTGCCCATCAGTGCGACTGGCACCAAATCGTCCACCGCACTGAAATCGAGGTTCTTGTAGAGGTACGGGTTGACTGCGAGGTTGCTGGTTTCTCCCATAACCAAGGTGTAACCGTCGGGCGCCGCTTTCGCCCCAGCCCGTAACCCGATGTTGTTGCCGGCGCCCGGCACATTCTCGACAAAAACTTGCCACTTGGCCTTCTCGGTCAGCCTGGAAGCCACCAGCCGCGACATGGCATCGGTGCCTCCGCCGGGCGGGCTGGGCGCAATCAGACGGATCGTCTTGGAGGGGTAGTTGTCGGCCATGCCCGGCCCCGCAAGAGACGCCAACGCGAGAGCGCACACAACTGAAAAAATCCTCCTGCAGGTGCGTATCTGGAAAGACTTCATGTAGATCCTTGGTGAGGTGAAGCGGATGACCAGAGTCTCGGCCGCACGTACAGATCGTGCAACTAAGTCTGTCTAACATCTGATGTGAGGATCGCTCAAGCCGATTGGCCGCTGCGGGGGCGCCAAGTGAGTCAAGCCGCGGGAACGCCTCAGGAGCTCCTGCGTGATGATCAGAAGCTGGACTTCACTTGCCCCTTCATAAATCCGCAAAAGCCTGATTTCCCGATACAGCCGCTCTCACCTGCCGTTACCGCCGTACCAACTAAATTGAGGAAGTCCGGGGTTGCAAAGTTAATCGATCTGTGTAGTTGTTGAAGCGGATCGAGTTGCATCGCCAGCGCGCTGGCGATGCAACTCGGCAAATTGGTCCGGTGGGATGCGACCCAGGCTGCTATGAGGTCTGACTTCGTTGTAGTCCTACCGCCAGAAGGCGGTGGCGGTCCTGGCTTGCTGCAAGGTCGCGCACCATTGCTCGTTCAGATGCTCGTCCCTGTACTTGCCGTTGAAGTTCTCGATGTAGCCGTTCTGCATGGGCCTGCCCGGCTGGATCAGAATGTGGCGAATGCCGTGGGTGTTGGCCTAGCCCATGAAGGCTCGGCTGGCGAACTTCGGCCCGTTGTCGGTGCGCACTGCCTGCGGGTGGCCGTCGAGGACCCGGTCCGCAGCGGCCAGCGCCTCGGCCACCCGGGGGTCGCGGCTGGCCTGGGCGCTCATCTCCAGGAAAAGCACGGGGTTGGCGGCATCCAACTCGGCGCCGCGGCTCCGGGGAAACAACTCCTAGAGCCCGACCACTATGTCGTGGCTCGATTGCAGCCTGGCGATGCTGGCGCGGTTTTCGTGGAGCTGCTGCTCGATGATCGCCAGGATGATCGCGTCCTTGCTCTCGAAGTAGCGGTAGATCAGGCCGGCGCTCATCTCCGCCGTCTCGGCAATGCTGGCCATGCTGGCGGTGTAGAAGCCGTACTCCACAAAGCATTTTTTGGCGGCCGCGAGGATGCGCTTGCGAAATGCTGCACCTTGATCTGCTGACCTCAGAGCAGCATGTCCAGATCGGGGCATGGATTGCGCAAGCCGACACACCCGATGAGATTTTGCAAATGCCTGCGCCACTTTGGCAGGCCATAGAACGAGCCAGCGAGGTCATGGGTATTGACCAAGACCTTGTGCGAGCTCCTTCGTTTGATGCATGAGACGGCGAATTCGTTGATAGAAGGCGACGTGATTTGGGGCACAAGCGCAACAGACATGCGCCTAGGATTCTTCATCACCGTCAGCTTCGCAGCGGTTGCCGACGTTGACAGAGGGCCGTCGTACTCACGCTTACTGAAACGATGCGGTCGTTGGGATCGGCGACCGGCGTCGGCCGGTGTGGCTGCTTTACGGTACTCTGCGGTCGTAGGTCTCACGCAGCGCACCCCTGCATCCATGTGTCAACGGCGACCGGCCCTTTCCATCTGCGGTCGGCCGAAGGATCAGCGGTTTAGCGATACTCTGTAGCAAGGAACGAATTCGGCTTCTGAGCCAGCGCGGGCAGGTTGGAAACCTCGCACTCCCAAACGATCAGAACCTCCCAGCCGAGGGCGTCCAGCGCTTTCTGAGCCAGGGCGTCTCGCCGTACGTTGGCCTCCAGCTTGTCCAGCCAGAACCAGGCTGGCGGGGTCCGATCGAGGGCGGGTAGTCGCCGCCGTAGTACGTCGCCATTTCATGTATGGATCACCGGTTACGTTGATCCGATCGCGACAGCATGACGGATCAGAGAGATTGATAATTCGCGCTCCAAGCATAATATAAATATTCTCCCACAGCGAGAATTCTTATCCGGTTTTTCGTGAGGGGAAATGCGTATGTGAACGACGAGGGCCAAATGCCGGGCATGCGGCGGCGAGCTGCGAAACATCGCCGCTACAGTTCAATTGGTGACGAAGGGAGCTAGCGCGCGTCGGCGTCGAGAACGGGCAGCGCCTTCTGCATCTGATCCGCCTTGCGGATCAACAGTGGCACTTGTTTCAGTGCCGCCTCCGCCTTCTCCCTGGCGGCCGAGCCAAGCGTCAGCAGGCTGCCGACCACCCGGCCATCCTCCCTCAGCACCGGCACGGCGATGCTGTGCATACCGGGATTCACCTTGCCGAGTGTTTCGGCATAGCCTCTCTTGCGGATCTGGGACAGGTGGTCGCGAAACTCGGTCCAGGAGGCCCCGAGGTTCGCGGCGGCGATGTCGCGCGCGCGTGCCAAGTAGATCGACTTGAGCTGGTGCGGTGGCAAATGGGCAAGGATCGCGTGCGATGCGGCGCCCGTGAAGAGAGGCAGCAAAGTGCCGCGGCCCCGCTGGATTTTCATGGTGGAGCCTGCGTGCGGAATGTCGTCGGGTCCGACCTTGTAGACGCACAGCGCGCCATCGCGATGGTATGCGCACAGCAGGAAGGATCGATCCTTCGCGTCTTTGACGAGGCTGTCCATCACCGGTTTACCGGCCAACAGGAGCGGGTCGGACAACTGAAGAATCCGCTCGAGCTCGACGATCCTTCGGCCCAGCGCGTAGACGCCTTTGCCTTGCTGCGCCAGCAGCCCCGCATCACTGAGTTCGCGCAAGTAGCGATAGGCCGTCGATTGAACGATGCCGAACGCTTGCACCACTTCCTCGACGCGGATGGTCGTGCGCTCCAACGAAAACAGGTCCAGGATCTGCAACAGCCGGGTCAGCGCACCGACGGATCCCGCAGTGTGGTCAGAAAGTGTTGCCGTCTTATCGGGCAGTGGCGGAGATTTCGAAACGCGCTTGGCGACTGCGCCGGCACTGCCGGGACGTTTGGCCTTGGGAGTCTGAGTTGGCATGGGTTCCGTAGATTTTGCAGCAAAGTCCCGGCGGAATTGGGGCGGGGACTTTCGCGCAGATCACCTGAGGGGCAAACTCATTGAAGCGCGTCGGCCGTCACCTTGTTGTCCTTGATGACCTTTTGCCACTTGGCCGACTCAGCGCTCACAAGCGCCTTGAGTTGAGCGGAGTTCAAAGGCATCGGCGCTCCTCCCAGGTCGTGGAGCCGTTGGACCACGCGCGGATCTTTCAGGGCCTGAAGGATTTCTGCCGACAGCTTTTCGACGACGGGTGCGGGTGTTCCCTTGGGCGCAAACACGCCGAACCAGCCCGTCGCCTCAAACCCCGGAAGCGTTTCGGCCACGGTCGGCACATCGGGCAGGATCCCCACGCGCTGAGGCCCGGTAACGGCCAGCGCCCGAAGCTTGCCCGCGTTGACCATGGGCAGCAGTGTGCCGAAATCGCCGGACAGGAAGTTGACGGTGCCCGAAACGACGTCGTTCATCGCGGGCGCAGCACCCCGATACGGCACATGCGTCATTTGCACCTTGGACATGCTCTCCAACAAGACGCCGGCGAGGTGGTTGGTGGTGCCATTGCCAGGTGAGGCAAACGTGACCTTGCCGCTCTTGGCCGCCACCAGCAGGCTGCTGATGTCCGTGGCAGGAAACTGCGGATTCGACGCGATGAGATATGGGATCGACGCGATGCCCGCCACCGGAACGAGGTCCCGATCGACTTGGTACTTCAAAGTCGGATACACGGCCGGGTTCAAAACCATGGTGCCATTACTGCCGAGAAGCAGGGTATGCCCATCAGCCAGCGCCTGGGTCACTGCCATGGTGCCGATGCTGCCGCCCGCGCCGGGTTTGTTGTCGACCACGACGGGGTGCGGCAGCTTCGTGCCCAGGACTTGCGCGACGACGCGTGCGACGGTGTCGGTTCCGCCACCGGCCGCGAACGGCACCACTAGGCGGACAGGGCCGGTTGGGTAGGACTGGGCGGCCACAGGGGCCATCGCCAGGGTTGCGCAACCAAACGTGACCAGAGAGAGCCATTGACGAAGTTTTTTCATGACGATTCCAGACAAAAGGGTGTCAGTCATAACGCTTGCGAAAGAGGGGTCGCAGCTCGGAGATGGGAGCTTTGCTGACGATGAGCTCGCGCATCTTGTCTTCCGCGCCGCCGATGCTCTCCGCTTCGTCGATTAAGGACGCAATGCGATCGGCCGGCACGACGCAGATGCCGGAATCGTCGGCCACGATCAAATCGCCAGGATAAACGACGATGTCATGCAGGCGGACGGGGCCATTGATTTCCGTGGCTTCCATTCGGAACTTGCCCGTGATCGGCGTCACGCCTGCGGACCACACGGGAAAATCGACCTCGCGGATCGCGGGAACATCGCGGACGGCACCATTGACAATGGCGCCAGCGAAGCCGACAGTCTTGCCGACCAAGGCCGACTGGCCACCCATGTTCGAGACGTCGAGGTTGCCGCCGAAGTCCGCCACGAGAACGTCCCCCGGCTCGGACAGGTAATAGATCTCGCGCGTGGACATCTTGATGGGATCCTTGTCGATGCTGCCCTGCGTGGGCGTCTTGCGCTCGGGCATGGATCGCAGTGTCACTGCGGTCCCGGCGATCCGCTTGCCCGCGATCAGGGGCTTGATGTAGCTGGCCGCTACCACGCCTCGGATGCCGTAACTGTCGAGCAGGTCGGACACAGTGGTGGTCATGTCCGGAAGGGCCAGGTAACGCTTGATGGTCGCAGCATCAGCGCGAGGAAATTTGATCTTGGTGATCCGTTCCGGCGGAACCTGGCCCCAGATGCGGCCCTTTTCTTTGTATTCCTCGTAGTCCTTTGCAACTTGTTCACGGCTCATAAAGCGCTCCTGGTCGATGTGATGGGTGGGTTGTGCGAGCGCAAGTGTACACGCTACTTTCTCTCTATGCGAGAAAATGTTATTTTCCTTGTTGTGGATAACGCGTACGGCTTCTACGCTGCGCGAGCGCGCGGGCGAGCTCAGCGCCCTACCCCCTCGGCGACACGTCGGCACTCTCGCCATCAGTAGGTCTGGGATCTGAGGACTGACGAGGAAAAAAGCATTTTGGTTCGGCTGCAGGCTCGAAGCGCGAATGTCCGCTCCTGGCCGAGGCTGTGTGGAAACCCTCTGAGGTGATGAGGGATGCGTCGATAGAGTTTGTGAGATAGCCCCCTGATTCCCCGGCCCCGTCCTATCGCTTATCTTTGAGATAGGAGTAGGACTATGAATACGACTAGGCATACGGAATCGGTGGAGGTGATTTTGAAAGACCAGCGCCGCAGGCGCTGGTCTTTCACCGAGAAGGCAGCCCTGGTGCGACGCACCTATGAACCGGGCATGAGCGTGTCCCTTGTGGCGCGTCAGGAAGGCGGCGCCGCCAGCTTGCTTTTTCAGTGGCGCAAGCTTGAACGTCAAGGCGCCTTGACCGCAGTCTGCGCTGGCGAAGCTGTGGTCCCGGCGTCCGAGTTGGCGGCGGCCCGCGCCGAAATCGCCAAGCTCCAGCGCGTGCTGGGCAAGAAGACCTTGGAGAACGAAATCCTCAAGAAAGCGGTGGAGTACGCTGCCGAAAAAAGTGACTTGCGCGCTCGCCCTGGTTGCCCGGGGGAGACCTGTGAAGACGGTCTGCCGGGCGCTGGGGTTGGCGCGCTCGCATGTGCGTGACCTGCTCGGGCGTGGTGATGACTGGACAGACGGGCGCAGCCATCGCACGCCCCGTGACGATGCCGAGTTGCTGGCCGAACTGCACCAGGAGATTGCCGAGTTACCCAGCTACGGCTACCGGCGCGCCTGTGCCTTGGTGAACCGCCAGCGCAGCGCCAAGGGCGCCGCCCGGGTCAATGCCAAACGCGTGTACCGCGTCATGGCTGGGGCGGGCCTGCTGTTGCCCAAGGCACCGCGCCAACGCCAGTCCACACGCACACACGAAGGCCGCGTCGCCGTAGCGCGCAGCGATCTGCGCTGGTGCTCCGACGGCCTGGAAATCAAGTGTGACTCGGGCCAGACGGTGACGGCTACCTTCGCCAAGGACTGCTGCGACCGCGAGGTGATGGCCTGGCGCGCATGGGAGGGCAAAGGGCTGCCGGGCGAGCCGGTGCGCGAGATGCTCATCGAAGCTGTGGAGCGGCGCTTCGGAGCCGTAGAGGCGGTCCCTGTAGGCCACAAACTCGAGTTCCTGAGCGACAACGGGGGTGCCTAYATCGCAGCAGAAACGCGGGCATTGGCACGCTCGCTGGGCCTCAAGCCCATCAACACACCCGTCTGCAGCCCGCAGAGATGTAATGGATGCCTCCCTCCCTAAGGGGACAAAAAGAGCGGGAGCACGGAGATGAACAGCGTGAGCGTTCTGGGAGTCTGGCTTGTCGGTCTGGCAAGGTGGACCTCCGAATGGATACGGCATCGAAGTGCCCATGGCGTGATAAACCGAGGTCTTCACAAACACCAGCGGAGGTCCGAGATGAATCGTATTGCAGCTCAGGGTGCGGGACAAATCATCGGCTTGATCGACGGGCGGCAGGTTGTCGGCCTGGACATCGCCAAGGGCGTGTTCCAACTGCACACGGTGGACATGAGCACCGGCGAGATCGTCAACATGCAGCTCAAGCGAGCCAAGGTGCTGGAGCACTTCGCCAACCGCGCGCCGAGCCTGATCGGCATCGAAGCCTGCGGCGGGGCGCATCACTGGGCGCGCGAGCTGGCGGCGCAGGGCCACAGCGTACGGCTGATCCACGCCAAAGCCGTACGTCCGTTCGTGGCCGGCAACAAGACCGACGCCACCGACGCCCGAGCCATCTGGCTGGCGGTACAGCAGCCGGGCACCAAGTTCGTGGGTATGAAGACGCTGGCACAGCAGGCCACGCTCGTATTGCATCGCCAGCGTGACTTGCTTATGAGGATGAAGATCATGCAGACTAACGCGCTGCGGGGATTGCTCTACGAGTTCGGCGCGACCTTCGCACGGGGCAAGAATGCGCTGTTCAGCGAAATCGATGCCACCTTGGAATCGCTGGCAGGCGACATACCGCAGTACGTGGCCGACAGCCTGCGCGAACAAGTGCAGCGCATCAAGAACCTGGCTGCGGACATAAAGGCCATTGAAGTGCGGCTTGTCGCAGTCCTGCGCGGCGACGGGGACATGAAGCGCGTGGCAGCCATCCCTGGGGTCGGTCTGCTGACGGCCACGGCTGCGATCGCCACGATGGGAGATGCCACGGCATTCAAGTCGGCGCGTGAGTTCTGCGCCTGGTTGGGCCTGGTCCCCAAGCAGCGCGGCACGGGCGGCAAGGTCCAACTGCTTGGCATCTCCAAGCGAGGCGACACCTATCTGCGCACCTTGCTCATCCACGGAGCCAGAAGCGTGCTCACGCACACCAAGGAGCCGGGGCCGTGGCTGGAGCAGCTCAAGGCTCGGCGCCCCGCCAACGTGGTAGTCGTGGCGCAGGCGGCCAAGATGGCCCGAACGATCTGGGCCGTCACGGCGCGGCAGCAGGATTACCAACGGGGCTGCCGGAACACTCAGGCTGCAAACGGCTTGAGCTGGTAGCCAGACAACACCCCAAGAAAGGGTATGTGAGCCTTTGAAGGCGATGAGGCAGCAACGAAGCAGCGTGATGTGAAACAGGTCAGACCGGGGCGAGCCAAACCTGAATGCCGTTGTGGACTTCAACAGTCCGTCGCAGAGATGAGAGGTTTGCCAGCGGATTACATCGGGGCCAGTGGACAAGGGGCAACCCAACATCCACGCCATAGGCCGGATACAAGGCAGCAGCCGACTACTTCACGACACGATGCGGGTTACTACTCATAGCCGGGAGGCATCCATACAAGCAACGGCATGGCCGAGAGCTTCGTGAATACCTTCAAGCGCGACTACGTGGCACGCATGGACCTGCGTGACGCGCGGACTGTGCTGGCGCAGTTGCCAGCGGCCTTCGAGCACTTCAACGAGATGTATCCGCACTCTTCGTTGAAAATGCGTTCTCCCCGGGAGTTCAGGCGGCAGCAGGCCGCACGCGCGCCCCAGGAACCAGCGATGGACCAGGCGCTTTATTGCGACTAGAACGGGGCCGGGAATACGGGGGCAACATCAGGCGCTTCTGGTCAGCATCTCCGCAAGATGGCGACCGAATAGCTCTCCTCGCCCGACGCGCACGCTACCACCCACACGCGAACTTCCTCCCCATGCGCCACTGCGTTCATCATGGGCGGCACCACCTCGCGCTCCAGCGCCTCGCCTTGTTGACCGGCTGGGTAAGCACCGTCAGCTTGGCTGTGAACTCACAAGTAAGGTGTGGACGAATATCTACTGCGTGATTTTACGGGCTATGTGCATCCGCAGTATCTGGTAGCCGCGCCCTGCCAGGAACGCGATAAGCGCTGCCCACCCGACGGTTTGGACATGCTCGTATTCCACGAAGGCGAGTGCCCCAAGCAGCGCGATGGCATAGACGGAAACAGGTATGGCGATGTCAAGAAACTTCCACATGCTCAGGCTCTTATAGGTTGATGGCATCAGTGAGGTTGCGAGGTGCCAGCTTGGCATACCTCATGGTGGTGATGATGGTGCGGTGCCCTGCCAGTTCAGAGCACACCTTGAGGGATACCCCTCGCTGCACCAATCGAGACACGAAGGTGTGACGCAGGACGTGGAACACGAACTGTTCATCCTCGCCGTATCCCAGGAACTCACGCATGGTGTCCAGTGGTAGTGGGTGCTGTCCTCAGTCAATCCGGGGAACAGCAGCCCCTCCTTGTGGGTTTCGATGCGCCGGTTCAGCACCTCTTGCGCCCGCTTGGTCAGCGGCACAGTGCGGTACTTCCCGTTCTTGGTGTCCCAGGTGGACAGCATATTGTCGCGCTTGTCGCGACCCTCGATGGGAAATCTTCCATCCGCGGAGGATACGTCAGGAGCTGAACATGAATCCCAGCAGGTCATCCAAGTATTGCTGCTGTAGAGACTGACGTATCGGCTTGAGGTAATGAGTTTTGTAGTTTTCGACGCGCTCTGGTAAACCGTCCTCGCCGGGGATGATGTGCATTCGCTCGAGCACCTCCACCAATGCTTCGCGGCATTCGAGTGCCAGCACATACCAGGGTCTTGTAGGTGCTGCGATCAAAGCGCTTAGCCAGTTTTTGATCGTATTCCAGAAGTTATGGTGGCTGTCGGTGAGACTGTCGGTGTAGTGCTTAACCTCGATCTGCGTCCTGCCAGGCACTGTGACATCTCCCATCGCCTCGATCCACAGGCACTCATTGGGTTTGAGACCATGGCATTGTTCGATGGCCACGAACAGCTGGTACTGCAGCGCTTTGAACAGTACGGTCGCATCGAAAGGCAGAGGGGGCGCGATGGCAGGCAGCGTGTCGGGCTGTGTCATTGGCTGCGTGGGCTTGAACTCGGGGTTTGCCATGTAACGAGACTGTATCGGAATGTTCCGACCATGAGCAAGCAACTGCAGAAGCTGCACTGTTTTGACGCTGGTACAGCCCAGGTGGATACCGCATGTATTTCGCACTACAGAACATCCGCTTTGAACTCGTGCGATATCTAGCGACGCTCTGCGCGGCCTTCGACATGGGGCTGCGAAATCAACGCATTAAGAGGTTCGTGCTGAACTTCGCTGTGCGATTCCGGTAACGTCCGCACGTCGAACGATTCACCTGGTATGCGCGATTCAGGTACAAATTGTCGATCACCGCCGCCCTTATTAACGCCTTTCGCTCTGCGAAGGGTTGCCCAGCACCAATAGCTGCTCACCAGTCGCTGGATGTCGCGCATCTCCTGCTCGCAATGAACCCGCAGCACTCTTTCACAAACTAGCAGACGGGTGTACCCGAGCCATTCCGAGTTTTCGCTTGCCCGACGCTAGCCCTGAGGCATGATCAAATGCACGCGCCAAAATAGTCCAAACACCACACCAACAACGGGAGGAAGCATGGCCAGACGCAAGAAAACCAGTCCCTTGGAGGATATGCTGGACCTGCTTGCAATGCTCCCCTGGTGGGTCTGCGTGGTGCTCGCTGCGGTGAGCTATTTCCTGCTGCACCGCCTGGCGGCCCCCATTCAAGCGTCTGACATTCAGGGCCAAGGGGGCGCCATGGTGGGGGCCATGATGCAAAAGGCCGTGATCCATGGCCTGGCCACAGCCGGTCAGTACATCGTGCCGCTTCTTTGCCTCGCAGCGGCAGCCCTCTCCGCCTGGCGGCGCAAACAGCGCCAAACCTTGGTCACGGATGTGGCGCAAGCGCGCAATGCCGATGCGTTGGACGGAATGAGCTGGCGGGAATTTGAGCTGCTGGTCGGTGAGGCTTACCGACTGCAGGGATACCGCGTTACCGAAATCGGCGGCGGCGGGCCGGATGGCGGCGTCGATCTCGTGCTCGCCAAGGGCAGCGAGAAATTCTTCGTGCAGTGCAAACAGTGGAAGGCCTATAAGGTGGGTGTCACCACCGTGCGCGAACTCTATGGCGTCATGGCGGCCAAGGGAGCCACGGGCGGCTTCGTCGTCACCTCGGGACGCTTTACCGCCGATGCCAAAGATTTTGTCCAGGGACGCAACATCGAACTCATTGACGGCCCCCGGCTCTTTGCGATGATCCAAAAAGCGCGGCAGGCGCAAGGCCAATCAGCGAGCGCACAACGTGAAGCGCCAAGCAATGCGGGTATCTCGAAACTCCAAGCCAGCGCGTCAGCACCCGAACCATCCGTCGCGGCCAAGGCCACATCCCAACCGGAATGCCCACGCTGCGGTGCAACCATGGCACTGCGCACCGCCCGGCACGGCGCCAATGCAGGCAATGCGTTCTGGGGTTGCTCAACCTATCCAAAATGCCGGGGAACAGTTGCGGCTGGCTAGTTTTAGTTGGAAAATCAATGCGCTTCCTTCAATATTCGCGACTGCAGCAAAACCGCCGATTTCACTGGTCGTTCGCACTGCTGGGCCTTCTGAGTTTTGGTTTCCATGCGCACGCACAAAAGCCCGTCTACCGCTGCGAGACTGCGAGCAAGGTGAGCTACTCGGATGCGCCTTGTGTTGGGGCCAAGGAAATCGACGCAACGCCCACGCAGGGCATGGACAAAATGACTGGGACGAGCCGCAAGGGCGCTGATGTGCGACGGGATGAACACAATGCCGTGATGGCCGATGCACTGAAACCTTTGACGGGAATGAGCTCCGATCAATACCGCGTGTACAAGCACCGCCTCAAGCTCAGCCCACGAGACAAGACGGAATGCGGGCGGCTGGACACCAATTTGCCTGAACTCAAGCAGCGTGCCGCTACGGCACCGTCCAGCGAAAAAACCCTGGCCGACGTGGAGCTGTACAAGGCGCGTAAACAGTTCAACGACCTGAACTGCTAGCTTCAGATCCCCTTGAGCAGGGTCAGAACCTGCTCTGGCACGGCATTCGCCTGCCCCACCATAGCCGTGCCTGCGCTTTGGAGAATTTGCTGGTGAGCAAGTTGTGCAGTTTCATGGGAAAAGTCACCATGCCCGTGCCTAGGTGAGCATGCATTCGCTGATCGCCAACCCCGCCCGATCGTCCTTGGCGCTGTTGACGCGCTGGCCCGAAAACAGGCGCTGTATCGTCGTGGCGAGCCCTGCTTGGCGGGCGCTCAATGGCCCAGGCCTTGCAGGAAGAAGACGTTGGTGGAAATGGTGAGGGCCATTTAACGTGCTCCTTGCGCCCTTCAATCCACACTCAGTGCCTGAGGCTTGCACATCGGAATCTCTTTCTTTTTGCGTTCGCTAATTGCACTCATGACATTCTTGATTTCAAGCTCCCTGCCCTTGAAGTCCATCCACCCCATCTGCCAGAAAGCAGCGCGTAGATCTTGCGCATCGGATCTCAGCCCAACCGCGCGGAGCATCACAGGATGGCGCAGTTGCAGTGGTAGCAATAAAAACCGCTCTTTGTCTCGGTCTGCGTTGACCAGGCTGGCGGGAATATAAGCCGCATAACGCTGCTTGAGCTCTTTTTCGAGGAGAAGCAAGCTGTCAAGGGAAGGCGATGAAAACTTCCTTTCGATGAATGAAACCTTGAAATCCCCGTCCATATCCGATCGCAGCTGAACGTGTGTTTCGTATCCGGACTTACTCATGTACCGACCGCTGAAGGTATAGACCCCGCAAAACGTGGTTTTCGTCTTCTTGAGAAGATTAACGAAGCCCTGGTCGAAACGCAAAGCGCTGCTCTCCACGAATACGAGCGGATCCGCCTTGATGTTTGCCTCAAATGTTCCGAGCCTATCTGGGACGAAATACTTGGCAAGCTCGACGACTTGCGGGCTGTGATTGCCGCCGAGGGCCTGCAGCGCAATCGCATATGCCTGGTGCAGATGACGAAGATTCCTGAGGATTTTTTGCTCCCGACTTGCCTCTACCCAGGCTTGGCCCTCGTTCGCGAACCGCTCCATGTCCCCCTTGCGGTAGAGGCTTTCCAAGCGCGCGGCACGTTCCTCGATATCCGGATTTCTCTTGGAAGGGGTCAGATTCATGCGCAGTTGCTGTGCCACCGAGATCACCGGCTCAAACGGGGCATTCAAGGTCTTGACGGATGCGCCGATGCAGATACCGTCGAGACAAGGTAGCTGTGTAGCCGAAGGGACGGCAAGTACATCTAACGATGGAGCCGGCGCCGAGGCGGAGGGGCTTGCTTCAGGCGAAGGCGTGAGGTTGTTTCTTGCGGATGGTCGCGGGGATCGTGACGAAGATGCCCTTGGCGCTTCTGGAGCAGCGGTGGGCGGTGAAGAGGTAACGGGTCCATCAGCTTTGGAGGGAACAGGCTTTGGCACGTTGGTGGTAGCCACGGTTGCATTGACGGCAGGTGTCGCTTTCTTATGTGCAGGACCGTCCTGAAGTTCTTTGGCATCTTTGATCGCTTTAGCTTGCGCAGCCGCGCGCGCCAACACAGCACCTTCGTATATCAGGGACATCCGTATGGAATACACCTCCCCGGAAGTCCCAGACACGCGCAAATACTTGACGATGCCTGGGGCGGGCGTAAATTTACGTAAATCCACTACCCAATGAGAGACTAGATCATCAAAAGAGATGTCTGGTGTGAGCACCTTATAGATTGAGATGCCCGGACTCTTCACGGCGCACAGTTCGACATCAGGTTGGCGACACTCAGCACGAAACTGATGTTCGATGGGTGTGAGCGATGGCGCTTCGGCGTGTCCAGGCAGTGGTTGCGCGCAGACTCCAGCCGTCACCGACGCGCCCAATGCCAGCCACCACCTTCGTTGGCTACCCTCCGTCATCGCTTCTCCTATTTGCAGCAGTCCTTCAAGGACCTCTAATCGTTAGAAACTACGTAATTCGTAGCAAAGAAGGATACGGAGACACGTTGCACTGGAAAGCGCGAAGTAGCCACTGATGACTACGCAATTCGTAGCATTGAATGACCTCAGCAGAACTGCAGGTGCCAGAACCGCTGAGGGAAGGTGGCGGCCGGAATACGGCCTGTTAGTGACGGCACCAGCCGCTGCAACCGTCGCGAGGCACCGTTGGGCCGTCAACCGCATTCATCGTCAGCGCGCAGAGTCAAAAACGACGCATCTCGTAGTATCGACAACACCCCATAGCTACGACTCTCGTAGTCCTATGGGACGTGAAATGTCAGAGGCGGATCAAAGGTGGGGAACACGGCTCAAGCAAGCTCGGCTCAACGCTGGCTTGTCCCAAAAAATGCTAGGGATCGAGGCGGGGATTGATGCTTTCGTGGCGAGCACGCGGATCAACCGTTACGAACTGGGCATACACCGGCCCGACTTGCTCACGGTGCGCAAGTTGGCCAAGGTGCTGGATGTACCCGTGGCGTTCTTTTTCGCTGATGAGGATGATGACATTGCCGATTTGCTTCTCTTGTACAAGAAAGCTGGGGCCACCGCTCGCGCTGAAGCGCTGAAGTTGCTGGCCAGGTGACGGGCACTGAGCAGGGGACAAGCTGTGCCATGAGCCATCATCTCCGTGCCCACTCTGCCGTTCAGTGACGCCCTTCTTGCTGCCCCAAACAGTGAGCTGACAGCTTCTTATTTCTCCATTGACACCGAGTATCAAAGATTATCACTGCATCGGAATTGACCGAAGGTAGGGAAAATTTAGGCTGTCGAAGCTTCTAATCGAGTTGCCAGATCGGGGCTTTTTCGCTTTTCCCATGAGATCGTTTGAAAGCTCCTCATCGGACATGGCAGATGCATAGACACGTGGCGCTGCAATATAGCGCTTCAATGCTTCAACTGCCGTTCGAGCGGTGCGCTTATTGAAAACGTAGGGCGCCAGATCAATATCACACGGATCAAGCTCGAAGGGTGGAGGCAGCACCATCCATTCAAGTGCAGGAAGTCCACGATGACGAGCCCACGGCAAGTCGATGTCAATGCGGTAACGCCTCAAAATCGTCATCTTGAACTTCGATCGCATTGAATTCGACATCTTTTGCAGCGCCGCATTTTCAATACCTTTGAAATAATCATCCAAAATAAGGTGTTGTTGCGGGGTCAGCTTCGTTGCTTTTTCTGTGTTTTTCATTTCACGCACGCGCAGGTTGTCAGTCAACCTTAGTTCTGTGCGGAGCTTCTCAAAGGCCAGCGCATAGACTTTCTGACTGAGTTCATGATCCCGCCATGCCTCCGTGCTTTCTTCCATACCCACGACCACAAGAATCTTTCGTAACTCGTGCTGCGTCAAATCCACTTCCACACGAAGATGGCGCCCACTAACCATATACACATGATTTTTTGTGGATTCGGGAATATTGGTTTTCGAAAGCTCGATCCGCTTTACATACATTTTAAATTGCGGCCGATTGCGGATATTTAAGTACCAAGTGTTATCTCCCTCCTTCCCTTGACTACCAGCCTCTTTGCTTGAACGATTCCAGAACAAAGCGTCACGTCGTGCAGTCACCTGCGCCAAAGCTTGGAGTGCGGACTCGTGGCTATCAAAAGGAATGAGATAAGTGAAAGTGACTTTGCGAATTTCAGAGTTCGCCAGCCTCAACTGAGAAATCAACTCGGGAGCGATGTTTTTTTCGGCAAGGTAGCTCTTCAAAAGATAGAAAGCTACCCGAGCTGAAGAGGAGACGTCAGTCTTAATCAGTGCATTCAATCCAATCACACAGGAGGGCACGTTCACACTGATATGGAAACCTATGAATTGAGCCGAATACGGGTCAGACCGATCAATCCAAGGCGTCACCACATATCCAGCCTGTGTCAATGGCGATGTAACAATCGTCTGGACACCAGAAGTACCTCTCGACAGAACAAGCCCCTCTCGCTTCACCCAAGTAGAAAGCTTCCAGGCTTCACATGCCTCTTCCAACAGCATGGGAGGAACCTTAAAAATCATTGCAATCGAATCAGACATAATTTCGGCCCTTTCTTCTAGCCCAGTCACTCTCTGAATTGCATTTATGCACATTAGAGCCTCACCAAGCTTCATGAATCAATATGTTATGTTCAGTAAAGCTTTACAGTATTACAAAACCCCAGCAACCATTATGTTATGCACAGTAAAGCTTTACAGTATTACTACTTAAATCAACCGCCGCAACCAAAGCCTCCCATCCATGAATACGCGCGTATATAGCCATAAAACCGGCATTTTCTCCATTAATCCAACACATTCCAATGAAAATTACACCCCAATAAGGTTATTCGTAATATTGAAAGTTATGACGATAGTTTTTGGTTGAAATTTGCAACGTTTTCGAGCGCAAATTTCAACCACGCCATCACACTGATTCCAAAATGGCGCGCAAGTCAGCAACTCGCCATGCGGCGATGCGCGTTCCAGGCAGCTTGCGGACGGGCGCGGGAAGATGCCCCGCTTTCACCCGACGCCACACGGTGGGCGCAGAGCAAGCGAATAAGGCCATGACAACACCAAGACGGACGTGTGCACAGTCGGGCAACTTGTCGAAATGCGAGAGGCTTTCCATGCTGATAAAGCGGTGCTTGGCGGTTGGCACCGAAGCACCCATGAAAGGTGGAGCAACCTGCACGGCAGGGTGTGAACTGTTGGCAAGGGCAGCATTGAGGTGAGAGAGATGGCTCATCTGGAATCTTTCAAGGTGCCCTCGATGCATTGCATCAATGGCAGTGTGTTCAAAAATGGACGTGACAACGTGACAAACCGCTGGGGCGATCAGTTGGCAGAATCGAAACGGATACGCTCGTCAATGGCATAAAAGCGCTTTCGCTGCTCTGGACAACCAGCGGGTTGGGGGATGCGCACTTGACGCTGAAACCCATCGACATTGCTGACCAGGTAGCCGCTCTGGTGGAGATGGCGTAGCGCTGCCTCACGCCCAAACCGTTGGCCGATAAGTTCGTCAAAGACGGCGGGGAGAATGAGATACAACGTCTGGCGTTCGCCGGTCTTGCCTTTGACGGTATGTCGATAGCCGCAAATGCCGGACAACTCGACCGAATGGAATTCAGCCAGACGGGGAAACTTCCCCGCATTGCGGTCGATCAGGTTACGCACCTCGTTCACGACCTGCTCACCCATCGGGGTCGTGGCGTGCTTCAAGCGCTGCAGGTGTTCTCCAATCACCAATCGAAGCGCCTCAGTCACGGCAGAGGGCTCCACTTTGAGCAGGCCCAGTTCAATCGCTACGCGACCTGCAAACGCCCAACTTGCAAGGCCTTTGATCATCCGGCGTGTCACCACATCAGGAATCTCAAATCCATCCGTCAGCGACGCTTCGATCTTGCTGAAATCGGACTCGAATGACAGCTTGATCTGATCGAATTTTTTGCTGAACCGAGTCACCAATGCGTTCCAGTACGCACCGTAGTATTTAGCGCATTGGCCCTTGACGTGATCTACGAATTCACCAGCAGCTTGGCCCTTTGGCACGCGGTGAAACATGCCCATAGGAGCACAGGCGTGGAGTTCAAAATACCGCGCAGCAACGCCTTCGTGGACTGGAACGCGATGCACTGCAAGCAGTTCCATCAGGGGAACCTCATTGGCAAGGATCAACCCGCAATGGAGTGCTGTCTCTTGCACGGAGGAAGACTGCGATGAGGCTGTCGCCCGTGACGCGCCGTTGCCGATGTCAAAAATCAGACGCACAAGGCCATGCATGTTCTCTGCCTGGCGCATCTCATCACGGCAGGCTGGACGGTCGTGGATTTGCTGCAAGCGGCTGCGGACTCCTTTTTCTGTTCCAGAGAAGCTCTCGATCTCACCGGCAGGTTCCACCATGGATTGGAGGATCTGCGCGACCGTTGTCTTGCCCTCACCACTGCCGCCAATCAAGGCAAGCGCGAGGGTCGGCATCCGAAAGGGGCGAGCCATCAATGCCCATGTAGCAGCCGACATGCCAACAAGCACATAAGGGTTGTGTTTAGCGACGAACCCGATGTTCTCTTGCCATTCCTCCAGGCGGCAAGAGCGCTTAGGCACAGACTCAATGTTCGGCAATACAACGATGCGGCAGGGAGCAGCTTCTCCCAACCAATGCACCTTGTTGCACCAAACAAGCATCTCGAAAACCTTGCCGTCCAGATGCAGCCGAGTGAACCCGTCTCGCTCGACGACAAAGCATGTTTCCTGGCTGTTTCGAAGCAAGCTATTGCTCAGTTCACGGCAGCCGCTGCGGCCCGCATAGGCGTGCATGTTGTACTTCGCAGCAATCTGGGCGGTCTCGTCGCAGTGCTGCAGCATCAGCTGTGACTTGCGCAAAATTTCGTACTCCAGCACGCCAGGAGTCGGTTCAAGCTCCACAACGAGGGAGCCGCTCGGCTTACCGAATGCATTGATGCCGTGCCAAACAGAACGGATCGGGTGGGGCAGAAAGTCACCATCGTCATCAAAATCGGCATTGATTGCGGCGGGGGCAGTTTGAGAGGCCTTTGGGCGTTTCTTCTTGCGGGAGAGCTTCTCGGCGAGGGTGTTTTTCTGAACTTCAGACATGAGTTTTCCTTGACCAGCCATCGACGGCTTGGCTAAAAAATGTTCAAAGATGGAGGGGATGGAGGCGGGACTGCGCCCGCCTCAGGGTCGGACTGCGTAGTCCTTGTCAGCGAAGTGCGTTGGTGATGCGCGGCTGACGATGCAAGGCAACCGCGCCCGACGGTTGCGACATGGGCGTGGCCTTCTCATGTGCAACGGTGACAGACGCTTGGCCTGAGTGAAAGCTGGAGACTTCCAGCAAACGCAACCGCGTCGTTGCAGATTGCACGCCCTGAACGCGGTAGGGCAAAAGTGAAATTTTTGGGACGATTCGGTGTGCCATCAGAGGCTCCTTCAAAAGCTACATAGAAACTTTCGATGGGTCACGGCGTCCCGCTTCAGCCCATCTCGTATCGCTGCGATGGGTTGAAGTGTCGATGGCGATTTGGCCGAATCAGCTAACTGATGGCGGACTCATATGGGTTCCTGATGGGTC
>NZ_MWOM01000034.1:0-40916 GCF_012931925.1 Acidovorax sp. SRB_24 | reverse complement strand
GGGCCTGTCCGAATTTCCGTGTGTGAGGCTCATTGAACCTTCACCAGTTTCGTGACGCTGGTTGAAGATATTACGTGCTCGATTTGGTGAACCGGTCTTCGTAGAGGATCGCGAATTGGTTCATCGCTGATTTCCAGTTGTTGGCCGCCCGTCCCCAGTCCTCGGTGATGTTGCGCAGTGCCAGCCAGATCAGCTTGGTGGCCGCGTCGTCGCTGGGGAAGTGTCCTCTGGTCTTGATGATCTTGCGCAGCCGCGCATTCACACTCTCAATCGCGTTGGTCGTGTAGATCACGCGCCGCACCTCGGGCGGGAAGGCGAAGAACGGGATGACCTTGTCCCAGGCCCTGCGCCAGGCGTTGACGACGGTCGGGAATTTCTGGCCCCATGGCCCCTGGGCAAACGCATCCAGTTCAGCCTCGGCCGCCTCGGCGCTCACGGCCGTGTAGATCGGCTTGATGGCTGCGGCCAGGCCCTTGCGGTCCTTCCATGACGCAAAATCCAGGCTGCCCCGGATCAGGTGCACGATGCAGGTCTGCAGCGTCGTGGCCGGGAACACCGCTTGCAGTGCCTCGGGCATGCCCTTGAGGCCATCGGTCACGGCGATCAGGATGTCATGGACTCCGCGGGTCTTCAGATCGTTGAACACCTTCATCCAGAACTTGGCACCTTCGGTGTTCTCGATCCAGATTCCCAGGATGTCACGGCTGCCATCGGGCAGTACGCCCAGAGCCAGGTACACGGCCTTGGAGCGCACGACAGCGTCCTCGCGGATCTTGACCCGCAGCGCGTCGAAGAACACCACCGGGTACATCGACTCCAACGGGCGGCTCTGCCAGGCCGTGACCTCGCTCATCACCGCGTCGGTGACACTGCTGATGAGGTCGGGCGAGACGTCTACCGAGTACATCTCGGCAAGAAAGCCCTGGATCTCGCGCACCGTCATGCCGCGTGCGTACATGGCGATGATTTTGTCGTCAAAGCCCGTAAAGCGGCGCTCATGCTTGCCGATGAGCAGCGGCTCGAAGGTGCCCTCGCGGTCGCGGGGAACGTCAATGCGCAAGGCGCCGACGTCGGTCAGCACGGTCTTGGCGCTCTTGCCGTTGCGGTGATTGGGGGCAGCCCCTTCGGGCTTGGCTTGGCCGGGCGCGTAGCCCAGGTGGTGACTCATCTCGGCGCCCAGCGCGCGTTCAAGAACCGACTTCTTGAACTGCTGGAAGATGCCCTCAAGCTCGGCTGGCGTTACCGGCCCTGGGATGAGCTGCTCCAGCAGCTCGGCTGAGAATTGCGGCTGCGCCGCCTTGTCCGTCGCTGCGGTGGTCTTCGTCTTGCGTGGCATTCATGCTCCTTGTTGACATGCTATGCCTCACACACAAAGTTTCTGACAGGCTCGGGTTCGATGTTTCGCCCCCTCTTTTTGAAACCCTATGGGCGTTGATGCAATCCCTATGGGGTTTGGCGCGGGCTCGTTCTGCGGCGGCTTGTCCGATGGCCGGATGGTGTTCGCATCAATGCTCAATGCCAGCATCGCGGGGGTAGGGTCGCGCGTGATGGCACCCACCATGACCGGCCACAGCGGCCCGTTTGCAGTGGGCAGGCCCAACGCCTCACACCGTTGCAAGACGGCAGCTACTGCCCATTGCTTGACCACGCCGCGCACCTTCGCGCCGGAGCGTTGCAGTCCAGCAGGCCCGGCCACCTTGGCAAAGAAGTCTTCACGCAGGCTCTTGAGTGCTGCGCGGTCGATAGGTGCACTCCCAACGTGGGCGCCATCCTTCAGCGGCAGCAGCAGTACATGCAAATGCATTGCAGACTCGTCGCGGTGAACAACGGCACTCAGCACCGGCAGGGCCGAAGCACCCGCCAGCCACGCAAGGCACTGTGCGAAGTAAGCGGCGCTGTCGGGGATGGCGGCATCTTGCGGCAGGCTGAAAACGGCCTCGATGGCTTGGCAGTGGTCGCGGCGCAGCTTGTCCGCATGAATGCCCACGGCATCCAGCAAAGCCCCGGCTTGGGCTTGCACCTCAGCGGCGGATACAGGCCCATGCAAAATGCTGTTGCAGTGGGTGCGCGTGGGGTCTATGTGACCCGTAGCGCCTTGTTCAGCCTGTATCTCGCGCAGGTTGTGCCGCGCGGCCTCCAGCAACGTGCAAGGCTTGCGGCCATTGACCCGTGACAGCCCGATACTTTTAACGGCGAAGTGGGCGATGCTTTCAGCCATGCAAAGCCCCCTTGGCAGTCTCGTGCGCCGTGCGGTTCCGGTACGTCAAGTCGCCTTTAATGATTGCCAGCAGGTCGTAACGCTGGCGCGGAGTCATGGTCGACAGTTCGGCCAGAAACTCGCGCTGCGCGTCGCGCGTCAGTGCCTTTGCCAGCGTCTCGCAATGCTTCATCGCCAGCAGCCCAGAATGGGCGGCCTTGACTAACTCGAGACAGCCATAGCGGTGCACGGCAGCGGCTTGAAATATGAGGCGGCGCGATACGCCCGCACTGTCGGCAAGTTGCTGCGCGGTCGGGTGCATCGGTGCACTCATGCTCGCCCCGCTTTCATGCGGCGTGCCTTCCACTGGGTCAGCTTGCTCCGGTCGGCATGGGTCAGGAAATACACACCGGGGCGGCAAATGAACCCATCACGGTCAATAAAGTTGATGCGCTTGCATGGCACCTCCAGACCACGGCGGCGAAGCTCTGCCACCAGCTCAGGGCTATTGCTGCAACCCGCTTCGGTGTCAAGGCTCTCGCGCGGCATGGGGCGGCGCTCAAGGGCGGCAAGTGCACGCAGGTGGCGCGGATTGTGGGTGCCGGTAAACTTCGGTGTGTGTTCTTTGGAAAGCCCCTTGTCCGCTGCAACGGTCTGGGGCTTTTTCTTTGGGGCGGCAGTCATGGGCGGCCCCCCTTGCGAAACCAGCGGGACGGGGCAGCGCACCAAAGCGCCAGCAGCACGCGATTAATAGCGGCGGCCATTACGCAACCCCCAGCGCTGCACGGATGCCAGCAACGGGCCAGCACAGGCGGCCATTGATGCGCACTGGGCGCAAACCCTCGGGGAAGGTTTCAGCGCAGGCCCAGCCCCTCAGGGTCTGCGGGCGGCGCAGCAGGTAATGCGCGGCCTGTTCGGTCGGCACCGTGGGACGGTTGACCAGTTCCAGCGGGGGAAATGCCTGGGGCTCGGATACAGCGCGGCGGGTTTCGGCGCCGTGTTGCGTTGCTTGCATGGTTTCTCCAAACACCACCGAATGGCGATGCATGGAGCCCCATTGTTTTCACATGGAGGGCTTTCGCTAGCTTGCGAGTCTTACCGCGCTCTGGTGCGCTTTATCGCGTTCTACAGCGCTTGTTTACTGCTGCGGCGCAGGCGGTCGCGTAGGTTCTTGAGTTTGAAAAACTGCGGTTCGTCGTTGGCGTCTTGCCACTTGATGCCATCGTCTGAAACACCCAACAAAGGACGTTTTCCAGTCTCAGCCATTTGTACCAGCATGGCCCACACGGCGGGCGCATCGTATAGGTTTCCACATGCTTTTTGAGCGGCCTCTATCACGGGGTCCAAAAGGTCACGACGCGCTTTTTTAGGCGCATTGTTGGCGCCGTTCGCCACCACGGGAGCGGGCGGTGTATACGAACTTGCACGCTTCAAACTACCGCTTCGCAATTGCTGGGGCGCAGTACGGCAGGCGATGGACTGCACTTGCGCCGGCGTGGGCGGCAGTGCCTCAACCATCAAAGGACGCTCGGCAGGTTGACGTGCTACCCACTTGTCAATGAACGCAATCATGCGGGCGTGTTCTGCTTCGCGTAGCGCCTCCCTCATGTGGTTTGAAAAGTACGGTCCGCTATACAAACCCAATCCGAGCCCCGGTCCCTCAAGCTCGTAGAGCGTAGCCATTGCTCCATAACCATCGTCCCGAAAGCGCTCAAATGCCCCTGGGCGGTTTGCTAACCGGGCGCGCGCAACCTCAAATAGTAGCTCTCGTGTCTTGGACATTGCATCCTCCCGAATGCCGCTCCTTTGATTGGGTGCCACCAGCAGACCAGCGGGAGACTCTGGCTTTTTGGCCCGGTTTCGAAGCGGGCCTAGCTGGGGCAAAAACTGTTTTACGCGGCTTGCACCACACGCAGCCCACCGGGCGCGGCCTTGGCATCAAACACAATCTTTGCGTGTTCCAGTATCCAGGCCTCTATGCGCTCATGGTGCACGCGCAGCAGGTCTAGCGGGCGCACGCGGTAATGCTTTTCGGCGGTTGCGCTTGGCTTGTGGCCTTGAATCTGCGCCACCACCCCGGCGGGCACTTCCAGCCACTCCGACAAGGTGCCAAAGCTCCGGCGAAGGCCATGCAGGGTCAGGGCATCAATGGCGGCCACCTTGCACGCTTTGTCGTTTGCATGGTTGGGTTCGGTCATTGCGGCGCCTTCCACGCTGGCGCTGGCAAACACAAATTCATTGCGGCGGGGCAGGGCGGCCAGCAGGTGCCACACATAGGGCGTCAGGGGGATAACACGCTCGCCTTCCACTTTGTCCCGTATGGTCAGGCCTCGCCATTGGGTGTTTAAGTCGCTCCAGCGCATCGCCAGCACTTCACCAGGGCGGGCACCAGTCATCAGCAGCGTTTGCAGGTAGGCGGCCACGGTCGAATTGCCAATGCTGCGCACGGCGGCAAACCATGCGGGCAGTTGTTCTTTCAATAGGGCGTCATCTTTGGCGCGCGGCTTGCCCAATGCCTCGCGGGCTTTCTTTGTCTTTGCCGGGTTCACGCTGGGCAGCACTGGCGCATATTCCGGCTGTTCTGCGCACCAGCCTAGAAACGCTTTCAGCAGTCGCCATGCCAGCCGGGCAGCAGTCGGGCGGGTCTGTGCCTCGCGTGCTGCCCATGCCTCGATAACGGGTGCTGTCAGGTCACGCAGCGCCAGCCCCAGCAGCGGATGCAACGGCCCGGCAATGGTCACGCCACGGCCACGGGTGCCACGCTTGGCAGTCTCGCCACCGGCTCGGGTCAGGCGCTCATGGTCTTTCCGGTGAAGGGCGCCCCAATGCGGGGTGCGTTCGGCCACGTAGGCGGCCCAAGCCTCGCCCACGGTCACAGCTTGGGATGCGGCCTCCACAGCGGCGGCAACCAATGCGGCAGCCTGCGCTTTTGTCGCTGCCACGGCTTCGCGCTTCAAGTCGCGGGGGTCTTTGCCTTCATCAATCAGGCGTTGGAGTTCGCGTGCCTTGGCTTGCGCGTCTGGAATGCTCCAGGCGGCAGGGCTTCCAATGGTCAGGCGTATGTCTTTGCCTTGGTACACGCCTTGGAACACGTAGGCAGGTTTCCCGGCTGGCGTTGCCCTCAGCCCCAGCCCTGGCGCGGTCACATCCCACATGAAAGCCTGTTTCTTGTCGGGCGGGCATTTGAACCCCGAAACTCGGCCAGCGGTGAATGCAATCTTTGCCATGTGGTGCTCCTTGCGGTCTTACATCGGCCAGGATGTAAGGGAGGATGTAAGACTATTTTCCGAAAAATGCCGAATTTCAATCAACGCATTCGCTGGGTGTTTGTCCAGTGTTTTGCGTGTAAGCTGTTGATTTTTATTGATTCTATCACCATCAATCAACGCTGTGAAATATGGCATTGATGGGACTCATAATCCTTTGGTCGTTGGTTCAAGTCCAACACGTCCTACCAAGCTCGACAGTCGGTGGCCTTGCAATGCCCCAACCATCCTTGGGGTTGAAGAAGAATCGCCGATGCAGGGATGAAAGTGAGCCACTTGCGTTGGGCCTGCGCAAGATGCAGAAAAATTGCGAAATTTGAAATCAGCGCAGGGATGACTGATATACAATTGCACCCTTGCTCAGGCTTGCCTGTTGTAAGTGCAGAGATGCACGACGGTAAGTACATGAATTTTGAGGCAGCTTAAAATTCATGATATAATTTAAAGCTTAGCGGCTGTAGCTCAGTTGGATAGAGTACTTGGCTACGAACCAAGGGGTCGTGGGTTCAATTCCTGCCAGCCGCACCAATTGAAAAGCCCTGCAATCTTAGGATTGCAGGGCTTTTTCATTTGCATAATTGCGTATTCGTTGGATGATGGGCTATGAGCAAAGCGTTCACCAAAGAAACGAACACGGAAGATGAAGACATCGCGCCGCCTTCTGTGCCTGTCGGTGGAAAAAACTACATCACTCCCCAGGGTTATGCCCGCTTGCACGCGGAATTGCTGACCCTCATTGACAACGAGCGACCTCAAGTGGTCGACATCGTTCACTGGGCCGCCAGCAATGGCGACCGGTCTGAAAACGGAGACTATCTCTATGGCAAGAAACGCCTGCGAGAAATAGACCGTCGTATCCGCTTTTTGACCAAGCGCTTAGAGATTGCAGAAATCGTTGATCCATCGGTGCATGCAGGCAGCGACCAGGTTTTTTTTGGCGCGTCCGTCACGTACGTGGATGATCTGGATGTCCAGAGAACCATCACCATCATAGGCATCGACGAGGCGGATACGACCCAGGCCGAGGTGAGTTGGGTGTCTCCCGTGGCGCGCGCATTGATCAAAGCCCGAGAGGGCGATGAGGTTGCCCTGGCGACGCCGACAGGGACGCGGCTGCTGACGATCCTGAAGGTGCGCTACCCACCTGGTCCACGCGCCTAAGTGTCCTTCACTCAGGCGGCAGTGTGCGCGTGGCACGCAAGACCGCTGGGACGCGGCGCAGGTTGCGCAGGGCGGCATCCAGGTGCATGTGGTCGCGCACCGCGACGACAAACCGCAGGTCTACCGTATCCAGGGCAACTTCATCGTCCATGTCGACATGGGTGATGTCGGCCTCGGAATGGGCCAGTTCCGCAGCGATCCGCGCCAGTACGCCCTTGCCGTTTCGCACCGTGACGATGACACCCGTTTCAAACATGCGCGTGGGCTCGTCTGCCCAGTCCACGGCGATGAAACGTTCGCTGTCTTTGTTCTGCAGTTTTTTGGCGAGCGGGCATTGCGCTGCATGCACCACCAGGCCTTCGCCGCGCCCCAGATAGCCCACGATGGCATCGCCTGGAATGGGCCTGCAGCACGGGGCATATTGGACAGAGGCATTTTCGCTGCCGTCCAGCGTGACGCCGCCCTGGGAAACGGTTTCGTGCGAACTGTAGCGTTCGCGCGTCAGCAGCAGCGCGTCAGGCCTGTGGCCGTGCTCGGCCATCAGCACCATGAGGCGCTTGGCCACGATGCTGGCGATGCGTTTGCCCAGCCCGAGGTCGGTCATGAGTTCGCTGCGCGAGCGGCTGCCGGTGAAGCGCAGCAGTTTGTCCCAGATTGCCTGCGTCTCTTCGACCACCGGGGGCAACTGCTGCAGCCCTTCGGCGCGCAAGGCCTGCGCCAGCAGCTTCTCACCCAAGCCTTCGGATTCGCTGTGGGCCAGTGTTTTGAGGTAGTTGCGGATTTTGGACCGTGCGCGTCCGGTGCGCACAAAGCCGAGCCAAGCAGGGTTTGGAGAAGCGTGGGGCGTGGTGATGATTTCCACCACATCGCCATTCTTGAGCTCGGTGCGCAACGGCACCTGCTCGTTGTTGATTTTGGCGGCGGCCGTGCGGTTGCCGATGTTGCTGTGGATGGCGTAGGCAAAGTCGACGACCGTAGCGCCACGCGGCAGGGCCATGATCTGGCTCTTGGGCGTGAACACATAGACCGCATCGGGAAACAGGTCAACTTTGACATGGTCCCAGAACTCTGCGGCATCGCGTGTTTCGTTCTGGATGTCGAGCAGCGACTGGAGCCATTTGGTGCCCAGGCGCTCTGCCGCCTTGTCCTCCGTGTCCTGGGCTTTGTAGAGCCAGTGTGCGGCAACGCCGGCTTCGGCAATGACGTGCATTTCTTCGGTGCGCATCTGGAACTCGATATTCACGCCCGAAGGGCCGACCAGCGTGGTGTGCAGAGACTGGTAGCCATTGAGCTTGGCAATGGCGATATGGTCCTTGAACTTGCCCGGCACAGGCTTGTACATCTGGTGCAGCACGCCGAGCGCGGTATAGCAGTCGGTCACCGTGGGGACGATGACACGAAAGCCATAAAGGTCGGTGACCTGGGCAAAGCTCAGGTGTTTCAGGACCATCTTCTGGTAGATGGCGTAGAGCGTTTTTTCGCGCCCGGCGAGCCGCGCAGCCATGCCCATGCGCGCAAACACCGCATCCACGTCGGCCTGCACCTTTTGCACCAGGTCGCGGCGGCGGTTGCGCGACTTGCTGACGGCCTTGCTCAAGGTCGTGTAGCGCCAGGGGTGCAGATGCCTGAATGCCAGGTCCTGCAGTTCGCGGTAGGTCTGGTTGAGTCCGAGCCGGTGGGCAATCGGGGCGTAGATCTCGAGGGTTTCAGACGAAATGCGCCCCCATTTGCTGCGCGGCATGTCCGACAGCGTGCGCATGTTGTGTGTGCGGTCAGCCAGCTTGATGAGAATGACCCGCACGTCGCGCGCCATGGCCAGCAGCATTTTGCGAAACGACTCGGCCTGGTTTTCTTCGCGCGTATCGAACTGCAGCTTGTCGAGTTTGGTGAGACCGTCGACCAGTTCGGCCACGGGCGCGCCGAAGCGGTCGATCAGGTCCGCTTTGGTGACACCACAGTCTTCCATGGCGTCGTGCAGCAGCGCTGCCATCAGGGCCTGGGCATCGAGCTTCCAGTTCGCACATTGCGCCGCCACCGCGATCGGGTGAGTGATGTAGGGTTCGCCGCTGTTGCGCAGTTGCCCCAGGTGCGCCGTGTCGGCGTACCGGTAGGCCTGGCGTACCAGCTCCACGCTGGCGGCGTCCAGGTAGTCCAGTCTCTCCATGAGTGCAGCAAAGCTTGCCGCCGCAGCATTGGCCGCCGCCGTGGCGGAGCTTGGAAGCAGGGGAGGGTCAGTGGAAGAAGAGGAAGCGTTCAGCACCGCAGTCATGCCTTAAATGTAGCGCGCCTGCAATGGGAGGGCGTGCGGCATAAAAAAAGCACCGCTGGGCGGTGCTTTTTCCATGCGGCTGTGCAGCTGCGGATCAGCCGGGAACCTTCTTGAGCATCTCGATGCCGACCTTGCCGGCCGCGATCTCGCGCAAGGCGGTCACGGCGGGCTTGTTGCGGCTTTCGATGCGGGGGGCGTGACCCTGGCTGAGCATGCGCGCGCGGTAGGTAGCCGCCAGCACCAGTTGAAAGCGGTTGGGGATCTGCTCCAGGCAGTCTTCGACGGTAATGCGGGCCATGGGTACTCCGGGGAATTCAAGGGATGTTGAGCGACTCGAAGGTCGCGGCACGTGCACGGCGCTGGGCCGCGTATTTGAGCCGCTGGGCGTGTGCAATGGCTTTCAGATCGAAAAGCGCGCGCTCAAACAACTCATTGATTATAACGAAGTCGAATTGGTGGGCCTGGGCCATCTCGGTGGCGGCATTCTTGAGCCGCACCTCGATCACCTCGGCCGAGTCTTCGCCGCGGCGCTCCAGGCGCGAGCGCAGTTCCTCCCAGCTCGGCGGCAGGATGAAGATCAGCACCGCGTTGGCAAAGGTCTGCCTGATCTGCAGTGCCCCCTGGAAGTCGATTTCCAGGATCACGTCGCTGCCCTGTGCAATACGCTCTTCGATGGTCTTCTTGGACGTGCCGTAGCGTTGACCATGGACATGGGCCCACTCGACGAAGGCGTTGGACGCCACCATGGCGTCGAACTCCGATTCCGAGACAAAGAAGTAGTCGCGGCCGTGCTTTTCCTGTCCGCGCGGTGCGCGCGTCGTGTGCGAGACGGACAGGTAGATGTGGGAGTCGAGCTCCAGCAGGGCCTTGACAAGGCTGGACTTGCCAGCACCGCTGGGTGCTGCGACTACGTATAGATTTCCAGGGTAGTCCATAAGGGATATGTGCAGTGCGCTATGAAATGAGGGGTTTTATTCGATGTTCTGCACCTGCTCGCGCATTTGCTCGATCAGCACCTTCATGTCCACGCTGATGCGCGTGAGGTCCAGTGCCGCCGACTTGGAGCCCAGAGTGTTGGCCTCGCGGTGCAGCTCCTGGATGAGGAAGTCCAGGCGCTTGCCGATCTCGCCGCCTTGATCGAGCAGGCGCTCGATCTCGTCGAGGTGCGACTGCAGCCGCGTGACTTCTTCCGCCACGTCGATGCGGATGGCAAATGCGGTGGCCTCGGACAGCGCGCGGTCTTGCGCGGCTTCGGGCGTCGCGCTGCCTTCTGCCAGGCCCATGGCTTCCTTCCAGCGTTCCATGAAGCGCTGGCGCTGTTGTTCGACCAGCCGGGGTACGAGCGGCACGGCCTGCAGGGTCAGGGTGCGAAGCTGGCCCACGCGCTCGTGCAGCATGGTCGCCAGGCGCTCACCTTCTTGCTTGCGCGCGGCCAGCAGGGCCTTGATGGCCTTCTCGGCAAGCGCAGGAACGGCTTCGCTCCAGTCTTCGTGCGTGGTCTGGTTGTTGGCGCACAGGCGAAGGACGTCGGCCACCGTCAGGGCAGCGGCCTGGGGCAGCCACGACTGGACGCCGTCCTGCAGAGTCCCCAGGCGCTGCAGCAGGCGCGGAGCGAGCTCGGGCAGTCCGCCGGCATCGTTGCTGTCGATGGCGGCGCGCACTTCCACCTTGCCGCGCTTGATCTTGCGCGTGACCAGGCTGCGCAGCACGGGTTCCATGGCGCGCAGCTCGTCGGGGAGGCGAAACGACAGGTCGAGAAAACGGCTGTTGACGGAGCGGATTTCCAGCCCGAGCCGGCGTGCCGAGGGGCTGCGCGCGTCGGCCGCTTCGCCCCCGCTGGATGCGCCATGCTGGGCGCTGGCGTATCCGGTCATGCTGTAAACTGGCATTGGACTTTTGATGGTTGCTTGCAATCCGGCGATTATCCGGGTTCTGGTTCACGCTCGAATTCTCCCTGCGAAATATGTCCAAAATCAAACCGGCGCCGTTGCCGCCCGATACCGCCATTGGCGGTTACCGAGTGATCCGCCGGTTGTCCTCCGGTGGCTTTGGCGTGGTGTACCTGGCCGAAGATGGCGAAGGCCAGCAGGTCGCCATCAAGGAATACCTGCCGTCGTCGCTGGCGGCGCGCGCTGCGGGCGAGTTGCTGCCCTGCGTACCGCCCGAAAAGCTCTCGCTCTACCGGCTCGGACTCAAGAGTTTTTTTGAAGAAGGCCGCGCGCTGGCGCAGATCTCGCATGCCTCGGTGGTGAGCGTGCTCAACTTCTTCCGCGAGAACGAGACCGTCTACATGGTGATGAACTACCTGGAGGGCGCGACCCTGCAGGACTTCATCATCACCGCGCGCGACCTCAAGACGCCCAAGGTGTTCCGCGAGTCCACCATCCGCTCGCTGTTCGACGAGGTGCTGCGCGGACTGCGCATCGTGCACCAGCACAAGATGCTGCACCTGGACATCAAGCCCGCCAACATCTTCATCACCGACAGCGACAAGGCCGTGATGATCGACTTTGGCGCCGCACGCGAAGTGCTCTCCAAAGAGGGCAACTTCATCCGTCCGATGTACACGCCCGGGTTTGCCGCGCCCGAGATGTACCGGCGGGACTCGTCGATGGGACCGTGGACCGATATCTACGCGATCGGTGCCTGCATCTACGCCTGCATGCAGGGTTTTCCGCCCAACGAGGCGCCGCAGCGCCACGACAAGGACCGGCTCTCGCTGGCGCTGGCCAAGCTGCGCGGCGTGTATTCGGACAACCTCATCGAAGTGGTTGAGTGGTGCATGGCGCTCGATCCCATGTCGCGCCCGCAGTCGGTGTTTGCGCTGCAGAAGGAACTCGCGCGCGAAGGAGAGCGCCGCTACACCAAGCTCACGGTGGCAGAAAAGATGCGCCTGCAACTCGACACCCTGGTGTCCGACACGCGCAAGAACGTGCACAAGGTCGGCGCTGTCGCCGGCCTGGCCGCCAAATCCAAATGAAGTTCTCCGTCTTTCAGATCAGCCGCTGCGGTGGTCGCGAGCAAAACGAAGACCGCATGGGCTACTGCTACACGCGCGAGGCCAGCCTGTTTGTGCTGGCCGACGGCATGGGCGGCCACCCCGAGGGCGAAGTGGCGGCGCAGATTGCGCTGCAGACCGTCTCGGCCCTGTTCCAGCGCCAGGCCAAGCCCGTGCTCCGGGATGTGCAGGAGTTCCTGTCGTCGGCCCTGCTGGCGGCGCACCACCAGATCCTGCGCTACGCCAGTGACAAAGGCATGCTCGACTCGCCCCGCACCACGCTGGTGGCGGCGGTGCTGCAGGGCGGCAGCGCCACCTGGGTGCACTGTGGCGACTCGCGCCTGTACATGGTGCGCGCGGGCGAGCTGCTCACGCGCACGCGCGACCATTCGTACAGCGAGCTGCGCAGCGTCCCGCCGGGGCTCGAGCGCATCAACCGCAACGTCCTGTTCACCTGCCTGGGCTCGCCCACCAAGCCGATCTACGACCTGGCCGGCCCCGTGCCCCTGGAGCAGGGCGACCGCCTGATGCTGTGCTCGGACGGGCTCTGGGGCACGCTCAGCGACGGCGAGATCGCGCAGCAGATGGCGCGCCTGCCGGTGTCGCAGTCCGTGCCCGAGCTGGTGGAAGAGGCGCTGCGCAAGGCTGGCCGGGGCAGCGACAACGTCACCGTGGTGGCGCTGGAATGGGAGACGCCCGATGCGTTCGAGTCCACGCAAGGGGTGTCGACCGACAGCATCGGTGGCGACGTGTTCGCCTCGACGATCCAGGCCGGCCCGCTCGATGGGCTGGTGGACGACCTGGACGACGAGGCCATCGAGCGCTCGATCGCGGAGATCAACGAAGCCATTCGCCGCTCGGCTGCGCGCAAGGCGTAGCGCGAGCACCGCATGCCCCGGCCCGCTGCCACGCGCCGAAGGCGCACGCAGCGACAGCCGTTTTCTTTCCTCCTTGCCGCTGCACGCCCGCACACTGGCCGCCAGCTGCATGGCCACTTCGACCTGAACGGACCCGCACTTTTTCCATGACCACCCCCATCCGCAGCGGCAACCGCGCCGCAGACCAGTTGCGCCCGGTGCGCATCACCCGCCACTACACGCAACACGCCGAAGGCGCGGTGCTGATCGAGTTCGGCGCCACGCGCGTGCTGTGCACCGCCTCGGTGCAAGAGAAAGTGCCGCCGCACCAGCGCGGCACGGGCCGCGGCTGGGTCACGGCCGAATACGGCATGCTGCCGCGCGCCACGCACCAGCGCAGCGACCGCGAGGCGGCCAAGGGCAAGCAAAGCGGGCGCACGCAGGAGATCCAGCGCCTCATCGGGCGCAGCCTGCGCGCGGTGTTCGACCTGTCGCTGCTCGGCGAGCGCACGCTCGTGCTCGACTGCGACGTGATCCAGGCCGACGGCGGCACGCGCACCGCGGCCATCACCGGCGCCTGGGTCGCGGCCAGCGACGCCGTGGCCACGCTGCTGGCCAGCGGCGCGCTGGCGGCCTCGCCGATCCGCGGGCCCGTGGCCGCCATCTCGGTGGGCCTGGTGCAGGGCCAGCCGGTGCTCGACCTCGACTATGCCGAAGACGCTGGTTGCGACACCGACATGAACGTGGTCATGACCGGCGCGGGACACTTCGTGGAAGTGCAGGGCACGGCCGAGGGCGCCGCCTTCACGCGCGCGCAGATGGACCAGCTGCTCGCGCTGGCCGACAAGGGCATCGCCGAGCTGGTGCAGCTGCAGCAGCAATCACTATCGAATGAATAGCTATCAGCGTAGATCTGGTAAGCGTTACAGGCACTTTTGACCATGAAAATTGTTTTGGCATCGAACAACCGCGGCAAGCTCGCCGAACTGCAGGCCATGCTGGCGCCGCTGGGCGTGGAGCTGGTCCGACAGGCCGACCTGGGCGTCGGCGAGGCCGAGGAGCCGCACCGCACCTTCGTCGAAAACGCCCTGGCCAAGGCGCGCTTTGCCGCCGCCCACACGGGCCTGCCGGCGCTGGCCGACGACGCCGGCCTGTGCGTCGAGGCCTTCGGCGGCCTGCCGGGCGTGGACACGGCCTACTACTGCACCCAGTTCGGCTACGAGAAAAGCGACGACAACAACGTGCGCGCGCTGCTCGAACAACTGCAGGGCCAGGACCACCGCCGCGCCGCCATGGTCAGCACCCTGGTGGCGGTGCGCAGCCCGCAGGACCCCGAGCCCTTGATTGCCGTCGGCCGTGTGGTCGGCGAAATCACGCGCGAGCGGCGCGGCGGCAACGGCTTTGGCTTTGATCCGGTGATGTTCCTGCCCGAATTCGGCAAAACCTTTGCCGAGCTGCCGGTCGAGGTCAAGAACGCCCACAGCCACCGCGGCCGCGCGTCCCAGCAGATGCTGGCGCTGCTGCGCGAGCGTTGGATCTAGCATGGCCATTCCCATCACTCCGGCCGGCGATGCGCCGGCGCCGCTGCGCGACGTCCAGCACTACATGCGCCCCGGCCTGCTGCAGCTTGCCAGCCTGCCGCCGCTGTCGCTGTACGTGCATCTACCCTGGTGCCTGAAGAAATGCCCGTACTGCGACTTCAACTCGCACGAATGGCAGGGCGCAGGCGGCGCGGCCGGCATTCCCGAGCAGCGCTACCTCGACGCCCTGGTGGCCGACCTGGAGGCCGCGCTGCCGCTGGTCTGGGGCCGGCCGGTGCACAGCGTTTTCATCGGCGGCGGCACGCCCAGCCTGTTCTCGCCCCAGGCCATCGACCGGCTGCTGGGCGACATCCGCGCACGCCTGCCGCTGGCGGCCGACTGCGAAATCACGCTCGAAGCCAACCCCGGCACCTTCGAGAAGGACCGCTTTCGCGCGTTCCGTGCGGCCGGCGTGACGCGGCTGTCGGTCGGCGTGCAGAGCTTCAACGACAGGCACCTGCAGGCGCTGGGCCGTGTGCACGACCGCGCGCAGGCGCTGGCCGCGGTCGAAGAGGCCGCGCAGGCCTTCGATACTTTCAACCTCGACATCATGTACGCGCTGCCCGGCCAGACCATGGCCGAGCTCGACGCCGACCTGCACCAGGCGCTGGCCCTGGCGCCGCCGCACATCTCGATCTACCACCTGACGATCGAGCCCAACACCTATTTCGCCAAGTTTCCGCCAGCCATTCCGGCAGACGACGACGCCTACGCCATGCTCGACCGCATCACCGAGCTGACGGGCCAGGCGGGCATGGAGCGCTATGAAATATCGGCCTATGCGCAGCCCGGGCACGCGTGCTTCCACAACACCAACTACTGGCAGTTCGGCGATTACCTGGGCATTGGCGCGGGGGCGCACAGCAAGCTGAGCTTTGCGCACCGCGTGGTGCGCCAGACGCGCTTTCGCGACCCGGTGCGCTACATGGACAACGCGCTCGCCGGCCACGCCGTGGCGCAGGACGACGACGTGCGCCGCGCCGACCTGCCGTTCGAGTACATGCTCAACGCGCTGCGCCTGCGCGGCGGCTTTGCGCTGCAGGACTTTGTCGAGCGCACCGGCCTGCCGGTGACCGCCATTGCCCTTGCGCTCGACGAGGCCGAGCGCAAGGGGCTGATCGAGCGCGACATGGTGCATGTGCGCCCGACCGAGCGCGGCTTCGATTTCCTGAGCGACCTGCAGGCGCTGTTCCTGGCCGACTGAGCGCGGCGCGGTGGGCCCGATTTTCAAGCCAAACAGGCCTCAAACGCTGATGGAATAATCGCTGGAAGCTATCAATACGGTAGTGAATTTGGCGCGCCCTCAGCCGCAGCGCGCGGCCGTGATGCGGCCGCTGCCGTCCACCACCAGGTTCAGCCGCTCGGGGTTGAACTCCCGCGTCACCGGCTGGTTGGGCTGCAGCACGCGCGCCATGGCCGCGCCCGAGGCAACGCGTGCCTGCTCGGTCACCGACGCCGTGCTCTGTCTGCCCAGGACTTTCTGCGCTGGCGCGGCGTCGCAGGTGCCGCCGCGCGGGCCCGGCGTCTGCCACTGGGGCGCCGCCGGCTGGGGGCTGGGCAGACCGGCGCAGCCGGCCAGCAGGGCTGCGCAGAGGGCGGCGGACAGCAGGGACAGGGTGTTGGAAGGGCGCATGTCGGGTTTCCTTGTAAAGTGCAAAAAGGCAGCGCAGGGCGCCGGGCCCGACACCATACCGCGTGGCAAGCGGGCGCTGCGCTGGCGCCTGGCACGCGCGCCCCGGGGCTGCCGCGGCGGCCGTTCCGGGAAGCGCCGGGCGCGCGGGGCGGGCCGCGCACGCCGGCGCATGGCTTGCGCAGGGTGCTATGGAAAAAATAGCTGCTTGCGCTTATTACACTCGGGTTACAGGCCGATCGTGCTCCCCCGAGCTGCCGCGACGTGGCCGCCCGCGGGCCCGGTCGGGCACCAGCCTGCCTGCAGGGCCCCTGCGGGTGGCCCGCTTGGAACGGGTCGCCCCGGCCAGCGCCCAGGCCCGTGCCTGGATGCACGGGCTCCGCGCTCCCGGGGTCATGGAAGTCCTGCGCGAACCCGTCACCCGCATCGCCCTGGGCGTCGCACCGGAATCGCCACGTGGTCGGGTGCGAGACGGGGCGGCCCGCAGGGCCGACATACCCGTTGCCGTGGGTATGCTGGACCGAACGCCCAAGCCGAAGGAAAGAGACATGCCGCAATTTGCCGCCAACCTGACCATGTTGTTCAACGAAGTGCCTTTTCTGGAGCGCTTCGCCGCCGCCGCGCGGGCGGGCTTCCAGGCCGTAGAGTTCCAGTTTCCTTACGCCTTCCCGGCCGCCGCTCTCAGGGCGCGGCTGGACGCCCACCGCCTCATGCCGGTGCTGCACAACCTGCCTGCCGGCGACTGGGAGGGGGGCGAGCGCGGCATCGCCTGCCACCCCGACCGCGTGCAGGACTTCCGCTCCGGCGTGGCCCGGGGCATCGAATACGCCAATGTGCTGGGCGTGCCGCAGCTCAACTGCCTGGCCGGCAAGGCGCCCGCCGGCGTGGACGCGCACGCCGTGCACCAGACGCTGGTCGAGAACCTGCGCTTTGCCGCCGCCGAGCTGAAGGCAGCGGGCCTGCGCCTGCTGATCGAGCCGATCAACACCTTCGACATCCCCGGTTTTGTCCTCAACCGCACGCAGCAGGCGCTGGCGCTGATCGACGAAGTCGGCGCCGACAACCTGTTCGTGCAGTACGACCTCTACCACGCGCAGCGCATGGAGGGCGAGCTGGCGGGCACGCTGCAGAAGAACCTGGCGCGCATCGGCCACATCCAGCTGGCCGACAACCCCGGCCGCCACGAGCCGGGCACGGGCGAGATCAACTACCCGTTCCTGTTCGCGCTGATCGACCGTATTGGCTACACCGGCGCGATCGGCTGCGAGTACCGGCCCGCCACCACCACCGAAGCGGGCCTGGGCTGGCGCCAGCAGCTGGCGGCCTGAGGGCCGCGCGGCGCGGCGCACGCCTTCGCCCTGCGCCAGGCGCTTGCATGGTCCCGCGCAGCTTCGATCTGGGCTTCGCATCCCGCGGCTCAGAGGAACTGCCCCGGCCCTGGCCCGTGCGCGCGAACTCGGCGCAGCAACTGTCCCCTTCCTGCGTGGCGCGCGGCGGGCAGACCTGGGACCCCTCGGGCAAGGGTGCGCGCGCTGAAGACAATGTCCCACTGCGAAATCGGCCAGAAGGTCGAATAAGCTCAGCAACCTCCCACCCGCGACCAGCGAGCCATGCCCATGCCAGACACTCCTCCGAACGCCGTGCCAGTCCACCCCCCTGCCAGTGCCCAGTCGCAGCTGCTGCGGCGCATGTTCGACGCCGCCGTGGCGTCGGCGCAACCCGCGCACTGCGTGCCGCCGCACCTGCCCACGCCGCAAAGCCTGGGGGCCGGGCGCCTGATCGTGATCGGGGCCGGCAAGGCGTCGGCCGCGATGGCGCGCGCGGTCGAAGACGCATGGCCGGGCCCGCTGTCGGGCCTGGTCGTGACGCGCTATGGCTACGGCGTGCCGTGCGAGCGCATCGAGATCGCCGAGGCCGCCCACCCCGTGCCCGACGCGGCCGGCGAAAAGGCCGCGCAGCGCCTGCTGGCCCTGGTCAGCGGCCTGCGCGAGGACGACCTGGTGCTGTGCCTGATCTCGGGCGGTGGCTCCTCGCTGCTGCCGCTGGCCGCGCCCGGCCTCACGCTGCAAGACAAGCAGGCGCTCAACCGCGCGCTGCTCAAGTCGGGCGCCACCATCAGCGAGATGAACTGCGTGCGCCGCCACCTCTCGGCCATCAAGGGCGGGCGGCTGGCCGCGGCGTGCCACCCGGCGCGCGTGCTGACGCTGCTGATCTCCGACGTGCCGGGCGACAACCCGATGGACATTGCCTCGGGCCCGACGGTGCCCGACCCCACGACCTGCGCCGACGCGCTGGCCATCGTGCGCCGCTACGGCATCGACGTGCCCCCAGCGGTGCGTGCGCTGCTCGAAAGCGGAGAGGGCGAGTCGATCAAGCCCGGCGACGCGCGCCTGGCGCGCTGCGAGACGCGCATCGTCGCCACGCCCCAGCAGGCGCTCGAAGCGGCGGCGCAGGTGGCGCGCGAGGCCGGCTACCCGGCCTTCATCCTGGGCGACGCCCTGGAGGGCGAGGCCAGCGACGTGGGCGCCGTGCACGCCGGCATTGCGCGCCAGGTCGCCGAGCGCGGCCAGCCGGTGCCGGCGCCGTGCGTGCTGCTGTCGGGCGGAGAGACCACCGTGACGGTGCGCGGCGAAGGCCGCGGCGGACGCAACGTGGAGTTTCTGCTGGCCCTGGGCGTGGCGCTGCAGGGCCACCCCCGCATCCACGCCCTGGCCGCCGACACCGATGGCGTCGACGGCCAGGAAGAAATCGCTGGTGCGTGCCTTGCGCCCGACACGCTGGCGCGTGCCTGGGCCCTCGGCATCAAGCCGCGCGATGCGCTGGCCAACAACGATGGCCACGGATTTTTCGAGGCGCTGGGCGATGCGGTCGTCACCGGTCCCACCCTCACCAACGTGAACGACTTCCGCGCCATCGTCATCGATCGGACATAGACCATGCGCAGAACCCGAAATGCCAAGATCGTCGCCACGCTGGGCCCTGCCAGCTCCGACCCGGACACCGTGCGCCAGCTTTTTCTGGCCGGTGTCGATGTGTTTCGCCTCAACTTCAGCCACGGCAGCGCCGACGACCACCGCGCCCGCTTTGCCGTGCTGCGCGCGCTCGAAGAGGAAACCGGCCGCCCGATCGGCATCCTGGCCGACCTGCAAGGCCCCAAGCTGCGCGTGGGCACGTTCGCCAACGGCCCGGTGCAGCTGGCCGAAGGCGCGGCGTTTCGCCTCGACCTCGACGCCACGCCGGGCACGGCAGAGCGCGCAAGCCTGCCCCACCCGGAAATCTTTGCCGCTTTGCTGCCGGGCGCCGACCTGCTGCTCGACGACGGCAAGCTGCGCCTGGTCGTCGAGCGCTGCGGCGCCGACTTTGCCGACACCCGCGTGGCCGTCGGCGGGCGCCTGTCCGAGCGCAAAGGCGTCAACGTGCCCGGCGTCGTGCTGCCCATCACGGCCCTCACGGCCAAGGACCGGCGTGACCTGGACCTGGCGCTGGAGCTGGGGGCGGACTGGATTGCGCTGTCGTTCGTGCAGCGCCCCGAAGACGTGTCCGAAGCGCGCGCCCTGATCGGCGACCGCGCGGCCATCGTCTCCAAGCTCGAGAAGCCGTCGGCCATCGAGCAGCTGGACGCCATCGTGGAACTGTCCGACGCCATCATGGTGGCGCGCGGCGACCTGGGCGTCGAGATGCCCGCCGAGCGCGTGCCCGCCATCCAGAAGCGCATCGTGCGCAGCTGCCGCCGCCTGGGCAAGCCCGTGATCGTGGCCACGCAGATGCTCGAATCGATGATCGACAGCCCGGTGCCCACGCGGGCCGAGGCGTCCGACGTCGCCACCGCCATCTACGACGGTGCCGATGCCGTGATGCTGTCGGCCGAGTCGGCCTCGGGCAAGCACCCGATCGAGGCGGTGAAGATGATGAACCGCATCATCGAAGAGGTCGAGGGCGACCCGCTGTACCGCCAGCTGATCGAGGCCTCGCACACGTCGGCCCGCGCCGGGGGCGACGTGGCCGAGGCCGTGTGCTGCGCCATGCGCCGCGTGGTGTCGCTGCTGCACGCCTCTACCATCGTCTGCTACACGGGCTCGGGCCAGACCAGCCTGCGCGCGGCGCGCGAGCGGCCCGAGTCGCCCGTGCTGAGCCTGACGCCGAACCTCGCCACCGCGCGCCGCCTGGCACTGGTGTGGGGCGTGCACTCGGTGCACACCCAGGACGTCTCCAGCGCCGAGGAAATGACCGAGGTGGCACGCCAAACAGCACAGCGCGAGCGCTTTGCCGGGCCCGGACAGTTCATCGTCACCATTGCCGGCATGCCCTTTGGCACGCCGGGCGCCACCAACCTGCTGCGCATCGCCACGGTGTAGGCCGGCGGCTTGGGCGAGGGTTCACGGTCTCCTCTCAGCAGCGATCGATGAGTTGCGCTTTGTGTGCTGCAAATACAAAGTCAAGAAATGCCTTGGCCCGCTCAGGCAAGTGTTTGCGGCTCGGCAGCGCTGCCAATACGCAATAGCGTCCTGTAATCCAACCTGGCAGAACGTGTTCGAGTGCACCTTGGTTCAAGAATGGGCGTGCCGAATCCATGGTGAACGTGGCAATGCCTGCACCGTCCAGAACCATTTGCAGGATGCTGGCAGTCTGGTTGATGGTGATGGCGGCGTGCACTTGAATGTCATGCGCTGGCTGTTCATCCATGTGCTGATCGTTGCGCCACAGCGTAAAACTGTCACGGTGAACGCCGGCGGGGCGGCGCAGCACGCACATGTGCTGCGCCAGGTTCTGCATCGAGCACCAAAGGCCTGCTTTGGCTGCTTCGAAGGCACGAGCTTGTTCCGGTCGGCACCGACACCCGCGGGGAGCACGATTAGGGCGTTGGCATGGGAGTCCGCATGCCCATCGAGAGCAGACGCGCTCTTGGACATCAATTGAGCAAAAGTTGGACGTTGATCGGATGCAACATCGAGCTCGTCTGGTCTAAGAGAAAAATCTCTTTTAAATCAACATCTTAGGACGGTTTGGCGGAGACTGTGGCAGCCGAACTGACGTTTCACATCACATCGTGAAATCTCATTAATCCAGAAAAATACCAATAAAAACAATTGGTTATGCGACTTCGTCGTCTCACATCGTTTCCGACTATATCTCTCAATCTCGCGTTTTTTCCGTATACTTTTCCGTATAACGAGACCAAAATTCGGGTCTCGTCTCCGTCGAACTCTGCCCATGGTCAAAGCCAACAAACTCACTCAGCTACAAGCCACCAAGCTCAAGGAATCAGGAATGCATGGCGACGGCGCAGGCCTGTGGCTCAAGGTCACCGAAGGGGGCTCCAAGTCCTGGATTCTGCGCTACGCATTCAATGGCCGCGAGCGCTGGACGGGCCTGGGGCCATACCCTGATGTCTCGCTTGCCGAAGCACGCGACAAAGCAGCAACGTGGCGTCGCGAGGTGCGCCAGGGCATCGACCCCATGCAGGTCAAGCAACAAGCGGCCGCCGTTGTGCGGGCCGAGCAAGCCAAAACGGTCACGTTCGAGAGTTGTGCCAAGCGGTACATCGAATCACACCGCTCGGGCTGGAAGAGCGCCAAACACGCCGAGCAGTGGACCAGTACCCTTCAAGCCTATGCAGGTCCCATCATCGGTAAGATGGATGTCGCCCTGATTGAAACCGCACATATCATGCGTGTGCTCGACCCCGTATGGCACACCAAGGCAGAAACAGCCTCGCGCCTGCGGGGCCGCGTGGAAGCCATCCTCGATTGGGCTACCGTGCACCGATACCGCACTGGAGACAACCCGGCCCGCTGGAAAGGCCACCTCGAAGCTCTGCTGCCCGCGCGCTCCAAAGTTTCCAAGGCCAAGCATTTCGCTGCACTGCCGTGGCGCGACATGAAGCCATTCATGGCCGAGTTGCGCAAGCAAAACGGCATTGGTGCGCTCGCGTTGCAGTTCACCATACTTACTGCGGCCCGTTCGGGCGAAGTGCGTGGCATGGAATGGTACGAGGTGGATTTTGAGCAACGGCTGTGGACCGTCCCTGGCGAGCGCATGAAAGCCGGGCGGGAGCACCGCGTACCACTGTCAAATGCAGCAGTCGAGCTGCTTGAGCAACTGAAAGCGGTGAAGCTGGCGGACACCGAAACCGTGTTTCCGAGCGTGCGTGACCACAAGCCCCTTTCCGACATGACACTCACCGCCGTGCTGCGGCGCATGCAGCGTGGCGACATCACGGTGCACGGCTTTCGCTCGTCGTTTCGGGACTGGGCGGCTGAAGCGACCGACTTCCCGCAGGAAATGGCCGAAATGGCGCTGGCGCACATTGTGGGCAACAAGGTGGAGGCAGCTTACCGGCGCGGGGACATGCTGGAGAAGCGGCGCGCGATGATGGAGGCGTGGGCAGCTTTTATCTTGTAACGGGGTGGCCGCCACGCCCAAGAAGGATGCAAACTGTATCACTTAGTGGTATAGTTTGGCATGAGCAAGAAGCGCGTTTTCAAAACCAAGCACTTTGCCAAGTTTGCTTCAAAGGCTGGCTTGACGGACACCGCCCTGTGTGATGCCGTCAAAGAGATGGAGCAAGGGTTGATCGACGCCGATCTGGGCGGAGGTGTGGTGAAGAAACGAGTCGCTTTGCCTGGGCAGGGCAAGAGCGGAAGTTCTCGCACCATTGTTGCGCACCGCAAGAAGTCGCACTGGTTTTTTGTGTACGGCTTTGAGAAGAATGACCGCGCCAACATCACGGACCGCGAAAGAGCCGCCCTGCAAAAGATGGCAGCTGACCTGTTCGGCTACTCCGAAGCTGACCTCGATGCCCTTGTGACTGGTAAGAACTTATTGGAGATTTGCAATGACTGCTAAAGCAAAAAAGGCTGCCAGCCCGCTGCTGGCCGCGCTGCACGACACCGCCACGGATCTGCACAAAGCGGGCTTCATGGATCTGAAATCCTTGCGTGAATACGATGCGCTGTGCTTGGACGACGAAGTGTTTGAGGCGAAGGACATTGTCAAGCTGCGCTCCCAGCTGCAGATCAGTCAAGGAGTGCTCGCGGCGTTTGTGAACACCACCACGTCATCGGTGGCGCAATGGGAGGCTGGCGACAAGCGCCCCGGTGGGCCTGCTCGTCGTGTCCTGGGGTTGCTCAAGCGTAAGGGGCTTGAGGCTTTTGCCTGAGGGCAATTACGGCGGTTAGTAGAGATAGGCCAACGCCGTTATATCAGCGCCATCCCGAAGATTCGAAAGTATTGAGGTGCGATGGATGTGTCTCGTTTACTTTGATTACTTTTGGACTCGACTTGCCGCTTCATACTTTTCAGGTTGATTCGGTATCAGAATGGCGGTATAGGCACGACGATCCAAGATGCAGAGGAAGTCGTATTCATGCCCTGTGTCTGGAGTCAGTTGACCATTAGTAGGGTTTAGAACCGAGATTCCGTAGCTTTGACATGCTTGCACAAGCAAATCTCGATCAATTTGATCTAGGTCGTCTCTGCCCTTAATAGCAGCAAGCAGTCGGGCTGATTTTTTGTGCGTACTGGCGTAAGCGGAAATACTGGTTACGTCTAAATAATTGACTGACACGGCGATGCTTTGAGCGTTGGCAGCCGAAGCCTGCAATATTTGCTCCCCAACATTTGTCGTGTACTCAAAACCACTCGGACGCAGGATGTAGACGTCTTGATTTGTAACGATATAATCAAAATCAATGTCCAACCTAAATACTTGACTTGTTAATAACGTCAGCATTCCACCATTGATAAAAGCCAACTTGGACCTGGTTACCCCTTTGAATTGACTTGCTCTCCGAAAGGCATATAAATGTCGATTTTGGTCATCAGTAAAGATCGCGTAGTAGTAATCTAATTCAGAAACTTGAGTCAGCGCATTTGCATCACTAGGCAAATTCCTGAGCGCGACAACTGAGGCAAGGCCCTGAAGATAAGGGGTTGCCAATGAGATTTTTAGTTGCTCTTCGGATCCGTATTTCTCAGCGGGATCGAACGACTGCATATTTGGTTCGATTGCAGGGAGTCCAAGACGCGTGACGGTATCGGTTAGCATTCCTTTCAATTCACCTTGAACTTGAGGATCAACGGGGATTTGAATGTGCCGTGGATTTTGAGAATGATTGTCCTCAAAGTATCCGTAGAGCGTGACGAGCGTAATATTTCCCGTGTTGAAATTCATATTTATCTCGGATAGATGACTACTATTTATCGAAGAGCAAAAAGTCAGTTATCCGAATCGGATTTATGTCTTGGGCGACTGGAATTGTGCTTCTTTTTGTGATTAGAACATGTGAAACTGATAAATTTCCTGAGGCGGAATCTGGTCGAATGGACAGGATGCGGTAGCCAGCCAGTGCAAAGAAGAAGTTCATGTAGTACAGCTCCATATGCCCGAATATGTAGACGACAAAAAGTAGCGCACATAATGTTGCATACAGTTCTTGCTCTGTAGAAACAGATGACTGAAAAAGCGGGAGGAGCATCGCAAAAACATACGTGATTAGCTGCTCTCTGTTGTCCGTCGAATTCATCACGCGAATTCTTTTACGATCATTATTTTTGACGGCAATAATAATTCTGCCCATCAGGATGAGATTTGGTATTAAGGCCAGCCCAATGAATGCAGGGAAATAAAATTCCCACGGCACAAGTCCTACGCCACGAATGGCCATGAGAATGAATAGTGGTGCCATACAAGCGAGCACCAACACCAATCTAATGAAATCCATATTGATGTCTCATGATTTTCCCCTCTTGGCCTTGCGTATGGTCAGTGCTTCTCATACGTTAGCAAACCGTCTACATCTTTGAACCTGTCATAGATGGCAGGGTTTTCGCCGACGACAAGCGCATTAAAGTGCGCTGTGCCGCATTTGATCTTGCCGCCTTCACGGTCGCGCAGGTCTTCGTCGAACAGGCTGCTCTTGGTTTCCACCACGAAGTACATGCGTTCGGATCCATCCCGTTCCACCAGCACGGCCCAGTCAGGGTTGTAGCTCCCCAAGGGCGTCGGCACCTTGAACCAGCTTGGGAGCTTGGCGTAGACCTTGACTGCGTTGTTCTTCTCCAGCTGGTCGGCAAATTCCCATTCCACGGCTGAGTCGATGGCGACGTGCTCGTAGACAGACTTTTCTGCATTCATCCGCGCGTTGTGCTCGTTCAGGTAGCCCATCAGCACGTTCTTGGGGTCCTCGAACAGCTCCTGCGCCCAATAGGCCTCGTCGCCCAGCCGCTGGTACTTGATGCCATCCACCAGGGCGAGGCGCTTGCAGCGGTTGATGGATTCGGCCGTCAGCTCAATGAACTGCTGTGGGTTGCGTTTGAATTCGTTCAGGCGCGTGCTCTCGGTCAGGATGCGCGCAATCGTTTTGCGCGTGAGCTGGGTGCGGTCTTGCAATTCTGTGAGCAAGTCCGGTAGTTCGATGTCGTTTTCGTTCAGCGTGACCGTGTCCGCACCAGCCTTCTCGGTGGCATCCACGCCAGACTTCCCAATCGCAATGCCGGCCTTGCGCCATTGCAGCCGGGTCTTGGCGATTTGCGGCATGTCGTTCAGGGCGTCGATGCATTTCTCGATCAACTTCTCATTGTCAAAGTGCACGCGGTACGTGGTCTTGTGCTTGATGCGATCCCACAAGGCCCGGAACTCTGCGCTGACCAGCACCGACTTGCGCACCGCAATCTGTTTGCGCTCGTCGGCGTTCTTCACTTCCAGCTTGCCGGAGAGCTTTTTCAGCACCCCTGCGATTTGGGCGCGCTGGGCTTCAAAGTCAGCGGGTAGCAACAGCGTGCTGTCCTTCAATGCGGTCTTCAGCGCGTCTTGTACCTTGCCCTTGTCCGTGATGTAGCCCTGTGCCTTCAGGTGCGCCCACAAAGCCTTTGATGCCTCAAAGCCCAGTGCGGCAAGCTCCCCGTTTTCTTGCTCCACAGAGATCGCAGAGAAGGCATGCGGCTTGACGACGCCGAAGTCGATCCCGGCATCCTCGTAGTCCTTTTGCAGCTTTTCCGCGAACTGCTCGTAGCTCTCCGTGGCAATCACCGTCAAGGTGTTGATCTCGAAGCCACGCAGGCGCTCGCCTTGTTGGTTTACACACAGCCGAAGGCCTCGGCCAATCGTCTGCCTGCGCCAGCGCTCCGTCTCGCGGGTGGAGAAGTTGCAAATCTGGAAGACGTTGGGGTTGTCCCATCCTTCCTTCAAGGCAGAGTGCGAGAAGATGAATTTCAGCGGCGACTCGAAGCTCAGCAGCTTTTCCTTGTCGCGCATGATGAGGCTGTAGGTGTCGTCATCGGCCGCAGTGCTGCCGCTGGTGTCCTTCACCATTTCCACCGTCTTGCCGCCCACCTTCTTCTTGTCGATGGAGAAGTAGCCGTTGTGCACCTCTTCTACGGCTGAGGTCAGGTCAATCTCGTTGAACAGGCTTTGGTAGTCGGGGTGTCTGGCCCACCGCTTGTATTCCTCTTCAAACATCAAGGCGTATTCGGCCTTCACCGCGTTGCCTTGGTCATCGTACTGGCGGTACTTCGCCACCTCGTCAATGAAGAACAGGCTCAGCACCTTCACACCCAGCGGGCGAAGGCGCTTTTCTTTGTCGAGGTGTTCCTTGATCGTGCGGCGGATCATTTCACGGTGCACGGCGCTGGCATCCACATCGCCCCATGCATCCCCAACGCGCAAATAGACCTCGCTGCCAGGCACCTTCAGCTCGATGAACTGCTCACCCTTGGCAGTGCGGATTTCACCGATGCGGATGTTGGCGTAGAGCGGGCGCTTGGTTTCTTGCTCAAGATCGAAGCCATCCTGCACAGTGATGGTTTCCCGGCGCACAGCACCCGCAGCGTTCTCTTTGTCTAGCTCGATGCTGGCCGTGATGAGCCCCTTCTTATTGCTCACCGCCAGCAGCTTCACGTAGGGCTTGTTGTTGCCGCCCTGCACAGTGGCTGCAGCCACTTCGATCTGCTTGACCAGCTTTTGCTCGTAGGCGTCTACGGCATCCAATTGGTAGACCATGTTGTGCTTGTCCACGTGTGTGGCGGAGTAGCGCAACGCACACAGCGGGTTCATGTGGGCCAAGGCCTTCTTGCCTTTACCGTCTATGCCGCCGTCCACACTTTGGGGTTCATCCACGATCAGGATCGGGCTGGTGTTGCGAATCAAGTCGATGGGGCGTTCACCACCAGTCTTCTCGCTGGCCCGGTACATCTTGTTCTTCGACTTCTCACGCCGCTTTGCTTCGTCAGACTCTTCGGCCGCCGCTGCGGCTTCGTCGCCGAATTTGTTGATCGCTCCCACGGTGATGACCATCACCTGAATGTTCGGGCTGGTTGCGAAGTTGCGCACCTGGCCCAGCTTCTCCGAGTCGTACTGGAAAAACTCGTAGCCCTTGGCACCTGGGTACAGACCCTCGAAGTGCTCGCGGGTGATCTCCAGCGTTTTGTTGACACCTTCCTTGATGGCCACGGAAGGCACCACCACCACGAACTTGGTGAAGCCATAACGCTGGTTCAGTTCAAACACCGTGCGCAGGTACACATAGGTCTTGCCTGTGCCTGTTTCCATTTCCACGGTGAAGTCCAACGCTTGCTTAGGACTCAACGGGTCAGAGGGCTGCAGGCCATTGCGCAACTGCACCTTTTGCAAGTTCTCGCTCAGCTCTTCGTCCACGATCAACTGCAACGCGTTGCCTATGCCGCCTTCGGCCGTGAATTGCTTGCCCTCAAAGCTCTGCTGGCCAGAATCGGCCAAGGCTTGCGCGGTGACGGTGAACACCGAGCGGCAGACTTCTTGCCCACGGAACAGGTCGCACACCGCCTCGATGGCAGCGGCTTGGTAGGGCAGGTCAGATTCAAAGTGCAGTTTCATGCTTCATACCTTGTTCTGGTCATTGGGCGCAATGCATGCCAGATTCAAATTCTTCTTGTCGTCGAGCGGCAAGGTCATGGCTGCCCCGCCAAGTCTTGGTAGAGAGTACGCACTTCAGCCAACTGCGGAGCCAGGGCTTTGGTGCCCGATAGCAGCACGAGGCTTTGCCGCGCGCGCGTGATCCCCACGTACAAACGATTGATTTGCGACGCATTACCGAGGTCGTAGCGGTCAACTCCAGCCAGCAGCACCACGTCGAACTCCAAGCCTTTGGAATTTGCCACGTCCGCGAAATGCCGAACATGGCGCCGGGCCAGATTGACCTTTTCTGAAAGTTCAGCCTCAACCATGCGTTCTCGCAACTCCACCTCAAGGCGCTTGTAGGTCTTTGCAGCTGTGGCGGAGTCAGGGAACAGCACGGCCACGGTTTGATGGCGCTGGGCCGAGGCCAAGGCCTCAACAATGCGTGCGTCCATAGCGTCATCTGTTTCACACACTTGAAAGCGTGGCCTCACCAAGCTTGCGCCTTCTTTTTGGGCCGTCTCCGCCAAAGCGGTGGAGGGCTTTTCTCCCCCTTGCAAAACAGAACGGAAACTTGCGCTGAACAAAGCCAATCCCGGCGTATCGGCTTGACGGAGGTTTTCGGTCAGTAGCACGTGAGGTACTGATTGCCCGGGGAAGCAGGCTTTCAGGTCGATGCTGGTGCCATGGTGCAGCTTTTGTGCAATGTCCCCCACCACGGTTACGGCTCGATATTTGGGGTTCGACTGCTCTACCATCAAAAACACCTGCTGTTCGGTGAAGTCTTGAACTTCATCGACAAACACAGCTTGATAGAACGTCGGCTCCTGCAGTTGCCGCAAGCCGCCTTGCTTTAGGCCGCGCCCCATCAAGTGGCTCAGACACAGAAGAAGGTCGATGTCCTCGTCAGCCAACTTGAACTTGTTCAACTGCGCATGCAGACGCTTTGCCAGTGCTGCATCCGGGAACTGACCGGCAGACTCTTGCAACGCAGTCAGGTACTGGTCGGCCACGCTGGTAAGGGGCTGCAATAGCTTACGGCGGAGCACGCGGCGGAAGATGGCATCCGGCGTGCTGTTGCGAGGTTGGCCCGGCGTTGGTGTCTCGACCGTTGCGTCCATTTCGTCATCAGCCAGTTCTTCGTCGCTTTTTCCATCGTCCGTAGGCAACAGAGGAAGCTTGGCGCGACCCCAACCGAACATGCGAGGCAAGCGACGCAACGAGCCTTCGCCTGGCGCGTAGATCAATTCGGTTGCCTCAGGCAAGAGCCGCATGAAAAGGTGGTTCACATCAGAGGCCACGGCGTAGACATTTTTACCCGATGGTTCGCGTGCAATGACCTTGCCAGAGATCATCAACGCCCGCGTCTCTTCGGACCATGCCAAGGGTTCGCCGGTGGTGGTGAGCAACTGCAAAGTTGGGTCTATGGGGCCATTCTCATCGAGGAAAACCAGTCGCTGGCCAGAGGCGAAGTACAACGCCGCCTTGCGCTCCACCAGTTTGCGTGCCAAGGCGTTTTCATCGTTTGCAAACAAGACTTGGTCATCAACGCGAGTCCAAATCACCTTAGCACCCATCACGCGCTTGCGAACATCTTCCACTTTGTTCAGTAGTCGTAGTGCAAGCCGGTCTAACGCAAACGTGCCCGAGCGCGGGGACTGGGCCAGCTCGGTAGAGATTTCTTGCATCTCGTGTTGCAAGTTTTCAAGCGCAACATTGGCAACTCGCACGACCTTCGCACGTGCATCGGGTTCAAACGGTTCGGCCAGCTCTGATGCGCTGGGCAGGGCGTCAATCAGCCGGGCCGCAATTTGCTTGGCAATTGCCTGGTCTGCCGAATGCAACCATTGCATGGTTGACGCTGCATGAGCCTCCCGAGCCTCAGTGAACCCAACCCACCGGCGGCCCGGCACTGGACTACTGGTCAGACGGCGGTGCTCCCGAAGTCGGGTTTGCAGTTCTTTGTATTCATGCACCGGAAGGTTGGGCAAGTCGATGCGGCGGCAAGTTTCCTGCAGATACTGAATCAGCTCGCCAGTGCGCACAAAGCCAACGCAACTTTCTTGTGAAAACTGCCCGGCAAAATCCGCAGACCAGTAATCTTGGTCTTGCCCCGCCACGTCGCGGAACAACTGTTCATCGGTCACGCTCGCTGCATTGAAAGTGGTCAGCATCTTCGTGCGGCCCAACGCAGCCGAAGTTTTGCCAGAGCCTGCAATGCCTTCCACAAACATCGCGCCTACAGGAGAGCGGGCAATGATCTGGTTCTGTTCAACGGTTTGATGCGTGAAGAAGCGTTCGCTCAGGCCGAAATACTCCTCCTGCTTCACTGGCGGCTCATCAGGGTTCCAGTCCTCCTCGCCATCAATTTCCAGCTCAGTGTCGGAATCATCAGAGTCATCCACCACGACGAACTCTGCAATCTGCACCTCGGCAGGTGGCAGTTCAACTGGCGTAGCTAGCACAACTGGCGCGCTAGGCACAATGGCCTGTGGCGAAGCTTCTTCAGCTGGCATCGTTGGCTTGGCTGCTACTCGCTTTTTGCCAATGAAAGCACGCAGATCTGAAACAACGTCTTTGTCTCCGTTGTCATCTGAGATGCGCATGTGAAGGAAGTTGCGCACATTGGGCTCGAAATCTGGGCCTCCGTAGCGATCAAACGAGCGCATCTCGATGATGCGGTAGTCGCCCCAGCGTTTGCTATGGCCTTCATAGCCCGGCTGGAAGAAAGTGGCGACTCGGCCCACCGCTGAGTGGGGCGTGCAGTAACCCGATGCCTCGTTTGGATACACGGCCTCGGTGGAGCTCAAACGAAACTCTAAGCGGCCCTTCAACTCCGTGTCGATGACCACCGTTTTGGCATAAGCATTTCGGCGAAGTTGCTTGTATAAGGACGCGCTGGAATGCGACACGTACCCGCTTGTGTCAGCGAAACCACCTAAGGCATCGAGGTTCTGATCCTCGTAGATCATCCGGTCGGCGTAGTCGATCACGCCCTCCAGAATGGCAACCTCGTCAGCGCTGTATTCACGCTTAGTCAAATTGGTCAGAGCCATGCGTCCCCCTTGGTCTTGCTCTTAGGTGCAGTGTGGTCAGGTTTCTATCGCGCTTGGTAGCAACGGTGCACAGGCGTTGCCGTCCCCGGTCGGGCCTTTGCTGCCGCTGCGACTCTTGGAGCGTGAGTTATCAACCGACGGTTGACAACTGAATCCGCGCTCATGGCGTGCTTGGTCATCACAAGCTCCGCACCTGCTTGATGCCGTGCTGTTCGAGGATGGCAGCCAGATTGCTCTTGGCCACATCGTTCTCAAACGCGCTGTCGCGGAACACGGCGGTGGTAGCCCCGGCGGTGGCTTGTTCTTCACGCCATGCCGCAATGCCCAAGGCCAAAGGCTCCGCGTCGGTCACTGAAATGTGTTCATGCAGGCATGCCATGAGCGTGCCACCGCCAATGCTGTGAACGGGCTTGCCTGCGATCTCTCGCAAGTCGGCAGGGACGCACAGATCGAGCCCCAACTTGATGAGTATTTCGTACAGCACATCGCTTTCGGACCGGCCGTCCTCGATATGTTCCAAGTTGGCTAGCAAAGAGCCTGCGAGGTCTGATACGTTCGGATTCCAGGCCCGAATGTTGGACGTGTCGAGCTTGAAGGTACGAAAGCCAACGTCTCCCGAAAACATAGGGTCTGCGGCTCGATGCCGCTTTCCAGCACCAACAAGTCGTGCCCTTGTGATGTCGGCAATAGAGGTCCAGCCTGCTACTTCACCGCCCGCTAAGGGCTCTGGCAGTTGGACAAGAATGCAGCGCCGTTTGCCCCCATCCTCGGCATTCTGTTGATACACAGCATCCATCGTGCTGCCCGTACCTGCGAAGAAGTCCAACACCAGATCATTTCCATCAGGACTTGTTGCCAGCTGCAAGATGCGACGAAGCAAACGAGTCGGCTTGGGCGTGTCGAACACCACATCCGAGTTGGGAAAATTGACAGTTGCAATCAGCTCCTTCTTCGCTTCTTGCGTATGCCCCACTTCGTCGTATGTCCAAAGGGTCTGAGGAACGCGACCAGCTTTCACATCCGAAAGGAACCGCTTCAAGCGAGGCATGTTTCCGCCGTCAGCACCCCACCAAATTCGACCGTCGCGGTCCATCTCATCAAACTTCGGCTTAGAAACACGCCAGTAGGTTCCAGGCGGAGGGCCGTCAATCACACGCCCAGATGGGCAGGTGACCGGATAAGGCAATGCTGATCAAGGTCCACCGTTGTCGCTTCTCAAACGTTATCCGCAGATGAAGCAGCAGACCCTGGCAATGGCCGCAGATCAAAACAACGGATTCGAGCAGTCGCGCAAGCCCACCCGACGTGAAGAGTTCTTGCGGACCATGGAGACAATAGTGCCTTGGGCCGCCCTGTGCCAGGTGATAGAGCCGCACTACCCCAAGGCCGGCAACGGCCGTCCGCCCATTGGGTTGGAGCGCATGCTGCGCATCCATTTTCTTCAGCACTGGTTCAACCTGGCCGATCTGGCGTGCGAGGAGGCTCTGTATGACAGTGCCAGTCTGCGCCGCTTTGTGGGGATTGACCTGGGCCGCGAACGCGTGCCCGACGCCACCACGCTGCTGAAGTTTCGCAAACTGCTCAATGAGCAAAAACTGGGTGAAGCCCTGTTTGCCAAGGTAGGCCAGCAATTGCAGGAGCGCGGCTTCAAGGTCAACACCGGCACCATCGTGGATGCCACGATCATCGCAGCGCCCAGCTCCACCAAGAACGCCGACAAGGCGCGCGACCCCGATATGCACCAGACACGCAAAGGCCAGCAATGGTATTTCGGCATGAAGCTGCACATTGGCGTGGACAGCCAAAGCGGGCTGGCGCACAGCGCCGTGGTGACGGCGGCCAACGTGCATGACAAACACCCTCTGCCCAATCTGCTGCATGGCAATGAGCGGCGCGTGTACGGCGACTCGGCCTATGCCAGCCAGAAAGCACTGATAGCGAGCAAGGCCCCCAAGGCCAAGGACTTCACCAACCAGCGCACCCGCCGTGCAGGCGAGGTGGACGAAGTTCAGCGGGCCAAGAACCGCAACAAATCGCGGGTGCGTGCCCGGGTCGAGCATGTCTTTGCGGTGGTCAAGCGCCTGTGGGGATTCACCAAGGTGCGCTACCGCGGGCTTCAGAAGAACGCCACGCGGGCGTTCACGGCCTTGGCGCTGGCCAACATTTACCTGTGCCGCAGTCATCTGTTGGGACAGGTGCGCCCGTAAGGGCGGAAATCGGGCCTCAGCGCCCCGCGAACTGCCCAAATGGGCCGCGCGAGAGGCATAAAAGTCCAAAAAACTGCGTCATCCAGGTTTGCGCGGAAATTTTCGACGGCTTGTTCAGCGTAGCCATAAGTGCCTTCACCGTAGAAATTTCGGGCTGACAAGTCTCCGGAAGTCCAAGGACCTCGTTGGTCTTCATCAGGGTTCGCATAGCGGGCTTCCATTTCCTCTGTTCGCGGCAGGAGCCGTGGCGTCCACGTCTCCGCGTTCTTTGCGTACACCACGATGTAGTCGTGATCCTCTGAAAAATGTCGTGCTGAATTTTTTGGCGAAAAAACCTTCTGCCAGATGACAGTTGCAATGAAATTTTCTTCACCGAACACCTCGTTCATCGCAGCCCGCAAGTTGTGAATCTCGTGGTCTGCAATGCTGACGAAGATCACACCGTCACTTTGCAGCAGACTATGTGCCAGCTTCAAGCGCGGGTAGATCATGTTCAGCCAGTCGGTGTGGAAACGCCCGCTGGCATCGGTGTTGCTGCTGATCTTTCGACCGCTCTCTGTTTGCCCAGTTAGCTCCAGGTAGTTCTTGATGTTGTCCTGAAAGTTGTCCGGATACACGAAGTCCTTGCCCGTGTTGTACGGCGGGTCGATGTAGATCAGCTTGACTTTGCCCGCGTAGCTCTTTTGCAGCAGCTTGAGCACTTCGAGGTTGTCGCCCTCGATCATCAAGTTCTGCGTGGTATCCCATTCCACGCTCTGCTCGGGGCAAGGGCGCAAGGTGCCTGTGCTTGGGGTCAAAGCGATCTGACGTGCACGGCGCTTGCCATGCCAGTTCAGCCCGTACTTTTCCTCAGACTCCACAGCAGTGGCGTCGCCAATCAGGTTCTTCAACACCTCCACGTTGAGGGTCGCAGTCGTCTTGCCGCTCTGAGTGGTTTCGGTCACAAGCTCCGGGAACATGGACTTGAGCTTGGCAATGTTGTCGGCCACGAGATCTGCGCTTTGCGCTTCAGGTAAATGCGCTTCAATCTTTCGAATGGTCATGGGATGTTTCGTAATGTGTGCTGGTACATCGTGGGTCAAGCAATCAGCCAAGAAAATTTGGTCGCAATCAAGCTTTTGCGTTCAGCGATGAAGTCTTCATACCTGTCCATGGCCCACAGCGCTTTGTCCTTGGGGATGAGATGGAGGTCTAGGTAGTTGGCGTCTTTGTCTTTGAACCAGTCGGCTGGCGACATATCACTTTTTCCCCCACCGCCGTTCTCCGCCCGAGTCAGCAGCATGCAGTTCGCCAAGTGGTTGCGCGCATCGTCGCGGTATTTCATTACCGACCGACCAGTGTCGGGGCTGGTCACCTTCACAGCTTTCAATCGACTCTGCGGAAACACGTGATCCACTTGCGGCAAGTTGTTGTCATAAGCCGGTGTATGGGTGAACGCGGGGTACCACAGGTTCAAGATCAAGTGGATGGTTTTGGAGCCATAGCCCATCTCGAAGAATCGGTCTTTGGAGATTTCCAGGTTGCGGTTTTGAGAGCGAATGACCGCAAAACCTTCTTCTGCATCAAAGCGTTCTATCTCCTTAAAACGCTTCACCAGCGCATCAATGATTCGGTCAGATTGCCCGCCGAAGGCCCCTGCGAGCAAGGTGCGCACTAAGAAGGTGTCGATCTGCTTCGCCCCAGTCCATGCGGTGGGGTAGTGGTGGCGGACATAAATGAGAGGGATTAAGGCCAAATAAGAAGGTAAGGCCTTGTCGCACTGAATGTAGGTCTTGCTGCGCACGAAGTCCGCAATCGCTTTGATGGAGGCGCTCAGCTCGTCCCACTTCTCCTCAATGTCCTCGCGCACCCCAGGTTTGCGGAACTTCGACACTTCGTACTGCGCGCCTTGGTTCAGCAGCACCAAGCATGTCTTGAGAACGAAGTCGCGATCAAACTCAAATCCGTGCCGGTTCAGGTCATCTAGCAGTTCTTCCATGCGGTTGTCTGCTACATCCCACGTTGCATTGAGCAAGGAAAAAAGTAAGTCTGATTTTTCAAGTTTAGTGCCACCGGAGTTGGCACGAATGAACACTTCCACGACATCGTCTTCTGTGTAGAGATCGGGGTTGTCGATGCTGTCGAGTTCTTGGTATGTGATGGACTCGTCCATCTTGAACGTGCGGTCAACCAAATCTAGATTGCCTTCAATTTTGTCTTTTTCTTCGTTGGTGAAGCTGCGGCCTGCCTTTGCCTCCATGTCCTGAATCAGCTCGCGCTTCTTTCGCGAAGTGAATACCAAGTCCTTAAATTTCACCCAAGGGAAGGCGGTTGTGGCTGTGGTTCGGAACTCGAACCTGTACTTGATGTCGTCTGGCAGCGCGGCGGTACCGCTCAGGACATCAAAGTGCAACTCTCGACCAGAAAAGCTACCGCATAGGCCGATGTAGAGACTTTGAAGGCGTTGCTGGCCGTCGAGCACCAAGCATTTCTTTTTGAAGTCCTCAGGGACGTAGAAGGTGCTCAACTTGAGAGAAGAAGACCAGTTGTCGATGAACTTGCGACGGCGGATGCCACTGGTGGTTTTCCAGACGAGGAGAGTGCTAATTGGGTACTCGCGCAAGATCGAGTCGAATAGGCGGCAAATCTGCTCCTCGCCCCAGACGAAGGGTCGCTGTATGTTGGGCAGCCAAAAACCGCCGTCTTCATCCGCGTTGTTCAGGAAGCCGACAATTTTTCGAATAGTTTGCTTTTGATTTTTCATGTAGTGTTTTCCTAGAGGCTGTTCACGGCCTGCTGGCGTTCTGCCATCAGCGCCTTTATTTCGAGATTGGCCGCCACTTGGCTGGCCATTTGTTTTTCTTTGCTGGCAGCCGCACGCAGGCTGCTGATTTGCACGTCCAGCTCATGGCAACGGCGCAGGGCTGCACGACGCGCCGTGGCTTGCTGCGGGCTGACGCACTCAAAGCGGCCGGTCACGGCTGCGGCTTGCCATGCGGACAGCGTGTCCATCCAGCCCTGGTAGAGCGTCAGCAGGTCAGTGCGCGGCTGCTTGCTCAGGTCCATGGCGTTGATGAACGCATTCACGGTGCCTGCGTCCATCACAGATGCGGCGGCAGGCCCGTTGCGCACAAAAACGCCTTGAATTAAATCGCCGTCGAGCACGAATTTTTCGGCCTCTTTCTGCGCCCAACGGATGTGCACCAGCGATAGGTAAAGGCGTGCCCCGCCATCCAAGACCAGCAGTACGGGGTAGGGTATGGAACGGTGCACCAGCTCAGCAAGCCGCGCCACGCTTGGTGAAGTTTTGGCAGGATTCGCATCGAGCTGGCCACCTTGCCGCAGGCGCACACTCAGGACCGCCAGCTCGAGGTAGCTGCGCACTTCGTCTTGGTACTCCGGGATGCCCGCATTGGTGGGCTTGAGGGCCGCAACCCAAGTGATCTCGTCGATCTGTTCTTGCAAAAGCTTGCGATCGGCACTTGTGGCCGTGCCGCGAGATGTCAGATTTTCGGCCAGCATCTTCTTAGGTACGCGTTGACCGACGGTGGCCTCAGCGGGCAAGCGCAGTGCTGAAATCAACTGTTCTGATGACAGATCACCCCCGGTCATGCAGCTTGTTCCTCGCCCGCACTGGGCAGGATCACCATGTAGGCCAGCACCTCAAAATCGTTGGAGCCAGCGAATTCGCCCTTCATGGCGTGCGTGCCGCCCGGTGAAAACAGACTGGCTAAAGCACGTTCTTCTGACTTACCAACGATGGATGCCACGCTGGCCGCAAGCAGCTTTTGGGCGTGCCGCATGTCCTCTCCATGCTTGGTGGCGCGGTCAAAGCGGGCGCATGCTGAGGCATCGGGGAAGTCACGGCCCAAGGCCATGCGCTTGAGCCGGTCGAGCGTGGTCTTGGCTTGGGTGTAGGGCAGAAGCACAGTACCGTCTTCGCTGGCGTGCACCAAGTAGTGCGGTGCCAAGGGGTAGCCGGGGTCGATGGCTTTTTCGGCGGCGGCGTCTTCGGCGCGCAGGCAGAAGATCACGCCAGGCGGAATGTCCACATCGTTGCTGGAGGCGACGGCAAACGCGCCTAGCGGAAGGCCGTCGAGCTTGCCGGGATGCAGCTTGTTGAACTCGGCCAAGTCAATGCGGAAGTCGGTCAGCGTCAAATCGGTGATGGCAACGCCGCTGGACAAGTCTTCCAGGTCGATGACGCTGTCTTGCATCTTCAGCAATTGGTTGCGGCGGTATTCCAGATCGTTCATCTGGTCGCCAGATTGCTGCTCGATGATGTTCTCTTCGCCGGTGGCGGAAATGTCCAGTAGCACCATGCGGCCGCTGACGCGTTGCTCCAGGTTGATGTATTCCTCAAGCTCCATGTTGGGCCAGAAGTTCACCAGTTGAATGCAGGTGTTGCGCGAGCCGATGCGATCAATCCGCCCGAACCGCTGGATGATGCGAACCGGGTTCCAGTGAATGTCGTAGTTGACCAGCCAGTCGCAGTCTTGAAGGTTCTGCCCTTCGCTGATGCAGTCGGTGGCGATCAACAGGTCCAACTCGCCCTCAATCGCAAGTTCTTCGGGGCGCTCTTTGGAACGCGGCGAGAACGCTGTCAGGATGCTGCTGAGGTCGCGGCGCAGGGGCAGGGTGGATTGGTTGCGGCCCGAGCCCGTGACCAAGGCGCTTTCAATGCCCAAATCGGCCTTGGCCCAGCCCGCTAACTGCTCATAAAGATAGTTGGCCGTGTCTGCAAACGCAGTGAAGATGATGACCTTGCGGTTGCCCGCATTGATCGGGTTCTTGGATTTTTTGGCGATGAGATCGCGCAAACGGAGCAGCTTGTCATCGCGTGCGGCGCTGACCTGTTCTGCCGCCGCATACAGCGTGGCGAGCCGGTTGCGGTCTTCGGTGAGGTCTTGCTTCCACCGCACCAAGTCCACATCGCCCAGCAGCACTTTGACTTTGCGGCCCACCAGCAAGGATTCAAACGCGGGGTCGTCAATGTCCACGTAGGCAATGTCGAGTTCTTCAATCTCATTGGCGTGTGCGTCAATCTGCGCCAACGTTGCCTCCACGTCTTTGAGCTGGCGATGCACAGTGAGCGCGAAGGAGGAGACGGCACTTTCCATGCGCTTGAGCACGTTAACTCGTAAAAGGTGAATCAAGCTCTCTTCACGGTCCACTTGCCGGAAGAAGCTTTCGCCGCCGCGAATTTGGGTGCTGTACTTCAGGTCGTAGGCCTCTTGCTTATGCGGCAACACGTAGCGCAGCGGCGCATATGCAGCCAAGTTAAGGCGGCGAATCTCAAGGTTGACATCGCGGATGGAGCGGAATTCGCCTGCACGGTCTACGTCCGCCTTGATGTTGATCGGTGGCAGGCGACCAGGAAAGCGGCCTGTTTCGGCAGTACCGTAATACTTCTCGATGTGCCTGCGTGAGCGGGCAATGGTCAGGTGGTCGAGCAGGGAAAAGTAGTCGAAGCCCAGCATTTCGATCAGCAGCGCGGGGGTCTTTTCTTCGTTGGGCAGTTCGAGCCAGCGGTTGAACGCCTTTTGTGCACGGCGGGTGGTGCTGTCAATGCTGGCGATGCCGTGGTCAAACAATGCGGTATCGTCGCCTTCTGTGACGAATGCAATCTGGTTCTTGAGGTCAGCCAGACGGTTGTTGACCGGGGTGGCCGACAACATCAGCACGCGGGTCTTGACCCCTTCGCGGATGATCTTGCGCATCAGGCGGTCGTACCGCGTTTCGTTTCCCTGGCGCGGGGACTTCTTGTTGCGGAAGTTGTGTGATTCGTCGATGACCACCAGGTCGTAGTTGCCCCAGTTCACGTGAGATAGGTCGATGTCACCGGACAGGCCACCGTCTCGCGACAGGTCCGTGTGGTTCAAAACGTCGTAGTTGAAGCGATCAGATGCCAAGACGTTGCGTTTGTCGTTGGCCTTGTAGAGCGTCCAGTTGTCGCGCAAGCGTTTGGGGCAGAGCACCAGCACGCGGTCATTGCGCAGCTCGCTGTACTTGATGATGGCCAAGGCCTCAAAGGTTTTGCCAAGGCCCACGCTGTCCGCAATGATGCACCCGCCAAAGCGTTCCAGCTTGTCGAGGGCGCCCACTACGCCGTCACGTTGGAACTTGTAGAGTTTCTTCCACACCACGGTGTTGCGAATGCCGGTAGCGGATTTGACGATGCGTTCCTCGTCCATGCCCTCGCCATTGGAGGCGAACAAGTGTTGAAGCATCAGCGTGTAGACGCTCGTGGCGTCGCGGTGCGTGCTCACCTCTTTGACCGAGGCGATCAATGCCGCCTTGGCTTCAGGCTGATCTTTGAGCGCACCCCATTGCATGTCGAACCACTGGCTCAGCATGTGAGCTTCTGCCGTGTTCTCAGATGTTTGAATGAGGCTGAGTGGGTTGCCGGGGGTGATGCCAAGGCCTTCCGTGCTGAAAGCGAAGGAGCCCAGCACCGCTTGTTGCGCCGTGCCGTGGTCATCGCGCAGGACCATGGTTCCCTGTGGAATGGAACCCGAGGCGTGGCGAACTTGCGCCTTGGCATCAAGCCAAGCTGAGAACTTGCGTGCCAGCCACGGCGCTTGCAGCGTGTTGCGTGCGGCGCGGTCAGCCTTGGTGCCCAGTAAGCCCAATTGCTCATGAACGCTGACAGGGGCGTCTTTGGGGGGGAGGGGAGGCACAACCAGGCGTGCGTTGAAAAGGCGGGGCGCGTCGGCCAGGATTTCAGCGAATGCAAATAGAGAGAAGGACGGTGACACCACGTCTAACTGGTGGTTGGGCCTCAGCCACGGGCGCACCAAGTCCACGACACGATCTGTGCCCGCGTTGCTGACGAACTTCATTGCAAGTGACCCCTTCCTCTTGAGCTCTGCCCCACATTATGGTGGCGCGAAATTTGGATCGAGAGGGAACAGATGGCTTTCCGGAAATTGGGTCGAAGGCGGGGGCGCGCGCCCCCGTCAGCATGAGATCCGGATCAGGCACCGTCTTTTAATTGCAATCCGATTCCATGGAGAATTACCAGTTTCAACATGGGAGGATTCCAGTATGGGTAGGGTGTCCGTGGGCCTTAGCAAAAGATCAAGTGCAGTCAAGTCAAAGCGTCCTCTCACGCGCAAATGGTCTGAGCCGGATTGGCAAGCAGAAGTAGTGCGCGACACAAGTGCACTATGGCGAATCGTCGTGATGGCGGGGAACCTCGCTCCATATAAGCGTACCCGTGATCTCCGCATAAGCGCTGACGGAGCTTGGGCGCATGGCTATCTGAAGCTGCTGAACGTCATGAAAGATGCGCTGACTTCCGACCCTACAAATACCGACCGGATCTACTACAACCTAGATAACGCTGGGAATGCTGAGCGGGTAAAGAATCACGGCAAATTGTCCGAGGTGCGCGTGGATACGCTCAGCGCATTGAAGTTCATCGCTCGGTGTTACGGCATGGAGAGCATGCCCGCCGGGATGTCACAGCTTTTAGCGATCAAGCAGTCCCGTTTGCCCCAGTCCTCTAGCCCCGAATCAGTCAAGGCAAAAAAAGATGGCAGCGCGGCGTTGGAGCCTAAGAAGAGAACACAAGATAACGCCAATGAAACGAAAGCCAGCACTCGGTTGAAAGCACTTCTTTTTGCTACTCTGCTTTGGCAAGAAAACAAAAGCGCGTTCCAAGGGCGCGATCCAAAGGTTCAAACCAAAGTCCTCAAGTCATTGCAAGAAGTTATTGATGAATATGGTTTTTACCGAGCTCAAGGGTTTGGTGAAGACGGGTTCAAGACGCTGACTAAAGACTGGTGTGAGGCCTTCTATCAGATGTTGGCTTCGCGCAAACCGGAAAAAGCGGACCCATC
>NZ_MWOM01000014.1:91131-91311 GCF_012931925.1 Acidovorax sp. SRB_24 | reverse complement strand
GTGGTGGACGGCGCTGGGCGACGCCCAGCTCAACGCCCTCGTCGAACAGGCCCTGCAGGGCAGCCCCAGCCTGGCCGTGGGCCGTGCCCGCCTCGCGCGCGCGCAGGCGCTGGCCGAAGCCACCGGCACCGCCGCCCAACCGCACGCGCTGCTGGAGGCCGACGCCTCGCGCCAGCGCTA
>NZ_MWOM01000014.1:66635-91012 GCF_012931925.1 Acidovorax sp. SRB_24 | reverse complement strand
AACCTGCAGGCCGGCCTGAACTGGTCGCCCGACTTCTTTGGCCAGCACGCTGCCGAACTGGCCGCCGCCGTGGGCCAGGCGCGCGCCGCGCAGGCCGACGCGGCCGCGGCCGCCAACGCCCTGGCCGCGCAGGTCAGCCGCAGCTATGTGGCGCTGGCGCGGCTGCTGGCGCAGCGCGCCGTGGCCGAGCGCAACCTGGCCCAGCGCAGCGCCATGCTGCAGCTCACGAACGAGCGCACGCAGGCGGGGCTCGACAGCCAGGTCGAACTGACGCAGGCCCAGGCCGCCCTGCCCGATGTGCGCACGCAGATCGAGGCGCTCGATGAACAGATCACGCTGGCGCGCCGCCAGCTGGCCGTGCTGTGCGGCCAGGCGCCCGATGCGCAGGCGCAGCTGGCGCCGCAGCTGCAGCATCTGGCGCTCAGCGACGTGCCCGAGCTGCTGGGCGCCGACCTGCTGGGCCGCCGCCCCGACGTGGTGGCCGCGCGCTGGCGCGTGGAGGCCGCCGCGCAGGACGTGGCCGTGGCGCGCACCCAGTTCTACCCCGACATCAACCTGAGCGCGTTCATCGGCCTCAACGCGCTTGGGTTGAACCACCTGTTCAACGCCGGCTCGCGCCAGATCGGCGTGGCGCCCGCGCTGCGCCTGCCGCTGTTCGACGGCACGCGGCTGCGCGCACAACTGGGCGGCCGGCAGGCTGAGCTCGACGCCGCGATCGCGCAGTACAACGGCGCGCTGCTCGATGCCGTCCAAGAGGCCGGCGACGCGATCGCCTCGGTGCAGTCGCTCGCGCGCCAGCAGGCGCTGCAGGGCGAGGCCAGCGCCAAGTCCGAGACCGCGTACGACTTCGCGGTGCAGCGCTACCGCGCCGGGCTGGGCAACTACCTGCTGGTGCTGAACACCGAAAGCCAGCTGCTCGCCCAGCGCCGCCTCGCGGTGGACCTGCGCGCGCGCCAGCTCGACACCCGCGTCGTGCTGATGAAGGCCCTGGGCGGCGGCTGGAGCGACGACACCGGCAGCCTGGAAACGGCAGCGCGCTGACCCCTGACAAAAACGCCTCTCGAAAGACCCTTGCCATGAGCGAAACCACCGCCGCAGCCCCTGCTGCCGCCCCCGCCACCAACCCCGCGCGCCGCCGCGGCCTGACCGTGATCGCCGTGGCACTGGCCGTGGCCGGCCTGGCCTGGGGCGGCTGGCAGTGGGTGCATGCGCGCCACTATGAGAGCACCGACAACGCCTACGCGGCCGGCAACGTGGTGCAGATCACGCCGCAGGTCGGCGGCACGGTGGTGGCCATCGGCGCCGACGACACCGACTTCGTGCGCGCCGGCCAGGTGCTGGTCAAGCTCGACGCGGCCGATGCCCGCGTGGCGCTGGAGCAGGCCGAGGCGCAGCTGGCACAGACCGTGCGCGAAGTGCGCACCCTGTTTGCCAACAACGCCCCGCTCAAGGCCCAGGTCAGCCTGCGCGAAGCCGACCTGGCGCGCGCCCAGTCCGACGCCGCGCGCGCCCAGGACGACGTGAACCGCCGCAGCCCCCTGCTGGCCACGGGCGCCGTGGGCAAGGAAGAGTTCCAGCACGCCACCGCGCAACTGGCCGCGGCCAAGAGCGCCGTCGCCGCCGCCCAGTCGGCGGTGCAGGCGGCCAAGGAACAACTGGTGGCCGGCCAGACGCAGACCGAGGGCACCAGTCCCGAAGAGCACCCCAACGTGAAGCGCGCCGCCGCCCGCGTGCGCGAGGCCTACCTGGCGCTGGAGCGCGCGCAGCTCAAGGCGCCGCTCGACGGCACCATCGCCAAGCGCGGCGTGCAACTGGGCCAGCGGGTGGCCGCTGGCGCGCCGCTGATGACGCTGGTGGCGTTGAACGACCTGTGGGTGGACGCCAATTTCAAGGAAAGCCAGCTCAAGAACCTGCGCATCGGCCAGAGCGCCGAACTGCAGGCCGACGTGTACGGCAGCAAGGTCACCTACCACGGCACCGTGGCGGGCCTGGGCGCAGGCACGGGCGCGGCGTTTGCGTTGCTGCCGGCGCAGAACGCCACCGGCAACTGGATCAAGGTGGTGCAGCGCGTGCCGGTGCGCATCGCGCTCGACCCGAAGGAAGTGGCCGCGCACCCGCTGCGCGTGGGCCTGTCGATGGACGTGTCGGTGGACATCCGCAACCAGGACGGCAAGACGCTGTCCGACACGCCGAGCACCACGCCGCCGCAGGCCACCGAGGTGTTCGACGCGCAGTTGCTCGCTGCCGACGCCGAGGTGCAGGCCATCATCGCTGCCAACCTGGGCCGCAAAGTGGCCGCGTCGGCGCGCCCGGCCGCAGCGCAATAAACGGCAGAACCGACCCGCATGACTGCCGCTTCATCCTCCGCCGGGCTGCCGGCGCCTGCGGGCGGACCCCCGACGCCCCCGGCCGTCGCACCCGCCGAGCCAACGCCGCTGCACGGCACCACGCTGCTGCTGGGCACGCTGGCGCTGTCGCTGGCCACGTTCATGAACGTGCTGGACTCGTCGATCGCCAACGTGTCCATCCCCGCGATTGCCGGCGACCTGGGCGTAAGCCCGGGCCAGGGCACCTGGGTGATCACCAGCTTTGGCGTAGCCAACGCCATTTCGGTGCCGCTCACGGGCTGGCTCACGCAGCGCTTTGGCGCCGTGCACCTGTTCACCATGAGCGTGCTGCTGTTCGTGCTCACGTCCTGGCTGTGCGGCTTTGCCTCGTCGCTTGAAATGCTGGTGTTCTTCCGCGTGCTGCAGGGCCTGGTGGCCGGGCCGATGATTCCGCTGTCGCAGACGCTGCTGCTGTCAAGCTACCCGCGCGCGCTGGCGGGCACGGCGCTGGCGCTGTGGGGCGTGACGACGCTGGTGGCGCCGGTGGTCGGGCCGCTGCTGGGCGGCTGGATCACCGACAACATCTCATGGCCCTGGATCTTCTACATCAACGTGCCCGTGGGCCTCCTGGCCGCCGCGCTGACCTGGGGCATCTACCGCACGCGCGAGACGCCCACACGCAAACTGCCCATCGACACCGTCGGCCTGACGCTGCTGGTGCTGTGGGTCGGCGCGCTGCAGCTCATGCTCGACAAAGGCAAGGAACTGGACTGGTTTGCCTCCCACGAAATCGTCGCGATGGCCGTGGTGGCCGCCGTCGCGTTTGCGCTGTTCCTGGTGTGGGAGCTGACCGACAAGCACCCGGTGGTCGACCTTAAGCTGTTCAAGGAACGCAATTTCGCCTTTGGCGCGCTCTCGCTGTCGGTCGCCTATGCCCTGTTCTTTGGCAACGTGGTGCTGCTGCCGCTGTGGCTGCAGCAGTGGATGGGCTACACCGCCACCTCGGCCGGCATGGCGCTGGCGCCGGTGGGGCTGTTCGCCATCCTGCTCACGCCCATCGTCGGGCGCAAGGTCGGCCAGTGGGACCCGCGCCGCATGGCGACAGGCGCGTTCATCGTGTTTGCGCTGGTGCTGTGGATGCGCGCGCAGTTCACGGTGCAGACCGACTTCGTGACCATCCTGATTCCCACGCTGATCCAGGGCGCGGCCATGGCGTTCTTCTTCATTCCGCTTACCACCATCACGCTTTCGGGCCTGGCGCCCGAGCGCATTCCGGCAGCCGCCGGCCTGAGCAACTTCACCCGCATCACGGCCGGCGCCATGGGTGTCTCGATCACCACCACGCTGTGGGAGAGCCGCGCCGCGCTGCACCATGCGCACCTGACCGAAACGCTGGTGCAGGGCCAGGGCGTGTTCGCGCAAACGCTGAACGGCCTGACCGCCTCGGGCCTGTCCATGGAGCAGGCGCTGGCGCAGGTGAACCGCCTGATCGACCAGCAGGCCTACACCCGCGCGGTGGACGACATCTTCCTGGGCTCGGCCTTCCTGTTCCTCACACTGATCGGCACCATCTGGCTCACCCAGCGCCCGCCGCGCGTGCCGGCCGGTGCGCCCGGGGACGCGGGCGGAGCCCATTGAAGCGCCTCTGCGTTCGCGCCATCGGCAATGCAAGCAAAAACAGCCTCCAGCGCTGATGGGTCAAGCGCTTACGGCTATTGAATCAATAGCTGCGAGCGCTTTGTCTGACAGCGCTTGCTGAAAAACCCTTACGCCTTGACACGCCTGCGGCCTGCCAAACCGCACCTTGGTGCACCGAACAATGCGGTCATCACCAACAACAAGGATCTGCCATGTCGATCTCCCTGATTCTTCTCATCGTGCTGATCCTGATCCTCATTGGCGTCCTGCCTACGTGGGGCCACAGCAGCTCTTGGGGGTACGGCCCCAGCGGCGGTATTGGCTTGATCATTCTGATCTTGGTGGTGTTGATGCTGATGGGACGCATCTAGGCCCGTCTTTCCCCTCCACGGGCACGCGCCGCCGGGCCTGTGGCGGCAAAGCAGCGACTCAGCCATCGGATCCATATCGGAAAGAGACAAATAAGGCTGTAGCCCTTTCCCAGCAAGCGCTGGCAGCTCTCCTTTGAATAGCGCTTCGGCTTTCCGGTGTGCCCTGCGTCCACTTGCCGTATCTCTCTTCTTTTGCTTTTCACCCCTGATTGGCGCAAAATGCGCCAATCAGGAGATCAGCATGGCCGCCACCCCCTTCGCATCCGTCAAACTTCCCAGCGCCCTCGTCGAGCAGGCGCGCCAGGCCGCGCAGCCCATGCGCCGTTCGGTGGCCAGCCAGATCGAATACTGGGCCACGCTGGGCCAGATCGTCGAACACACCGGCCTGAGCGTGCAGGAAGCCCGCACCGCCATCGAGCAGTACGAAACCGCCTCAACCCCGCACACGCCGGCCACGTCCCCCGCCTCGGTGGACGCGCTGAGCGCCCGCCTGCTGGCCGCGCAGACCAGCGGTTCGCTGGCCCAGCGCGTGCGCGAAGTGGTGCGCGAAAACCAGGCCCGCACGGCCTGAGCCCATGGCAGCGCCCCGCAATGGAACGCCCTCGCCCCTCTGGTTCCATCTGCTCGCCGGCCCCAATGGCGCGGGCAAGTCCACGCTCTACCGCGCCCTGGTGCGCGAAGGCATCCTCGGGCCGCCGCTCGAATTCGTGAACGCCGACCTGTACGAGCGCGGGCACCTCCAACACATCGCCAACGCGCAAGAGCGCTCCGAAGCCGCCCGCGCCTGGGCCGAGGCACGCCGCACGGCCTTGATCGCGGCACGCACCCCCTTCGCCAGCGAAACCGTGTTCTCTCACCCTTCCAAGCTGGCGCTTATCGAGGAAGCCCAACGCCATGGCTTCACTGTCGCGCTGCACACCGTGGCGCTTGACGACCCGGCCCGCCTGCTCGACCGCGTGGCCCAGCGCGTGCGCGAAGGCGGTCATCCCGTGCCACCCGAACGCATCCTCGCGCGCTACCCGCGCACGATGACCCACCTCGCGCAGGCCGTACGCCTGGCCGACGTGGCCTACCTGTACGACGCCACGGAAGTCGCCGAGGGCGGCCCGCGCCTGGTGGCCATTCGCACCGCGGCGGCCACTACGGCGCTGGTGGAGGCCATGCCAGCCTGGGCACAGCGCATGCTGGGTGTGGCAGGGGCGGAACAGGCTGCGGATTGAGCGGGCCAATCGCCTATTTATTCAATGGCCAGCCGGATTCAACCTGCACCCATTGAAATAGCCCCCCAATAATTTGCTCATCTTCTGGCGATGCGCCGTCGGTTGAATTTCACTGAATTCAGTGGATGTCAGGCTATTTTTATCCGCCGTGCCACCAAAAGAAAACAGCGCGAGCGTGAATGGATGGCCACAACATATTCCACGGACTCACGCTCTTGAAAATTCCATGGTCCAATTGGTTTCCCAAGTGGCGCCCCCATCCTCTGAGAATGCCTGCTCCCAACGCGGATTCTGTGGATCGCGGGTCCACCAGATGAATCGCACACGGATCGGTGTGCCGTTGAGCACATCTTCCGCATAGAACGTTCCGATCTGTTCGTTGAATTGGCCGACCACCGGTATGTCCATCTTCCCTGGAAAGCGGCCATCCAACCACCAGATTGACCATTGATGGGTTTGTGGATCGAAGGAGCGGACAGCAACTGCGCGGTACTCGCCTTCAGGGAGCCGCAGCAGATTGTCCTCAACGTTGCCATAGCCCCCCAGAATCTTCTGGGTGGACATGCTCCCGTCAAACTCTGTCCAGTGGTCAGAGCCCACCAGCCGGTCTTTCAAGCGACGGTGTTTGACGCGCCAGTCTCCCACCGCAAAATCAAAGTCGCTGGGTGCATATTGGACAGTTTCGAGTGCCATGTGGTCGATTCCTTATATGCAGCGAAGACAGTTAGGCAATGGAGCGTGTCAGCTGCTTGAATGAAAGGTGCTGTGGCGTTGGGTCGACTTTTTACCCGCCCAGAAGGCAATGCCACCTTTGCACACCATACAACGCAGCTGATCCGATCCGCGAATCAGCGTGGGCTTGAAATGTCAGCGATTTCCCCCCCTGCCCGACAGGCTCTGCCAGAGCAGCATTACGCTGCGTCGCTTTTCCGAAGCACGGGCAGGCTCCACGAATAGCGCAACGCGAGAAGGCGGATGGCAAGACACACGAAGGCGCCTAACCACGGCGTGGCCGCGAGACTCCACTCCATGAGCTGCCCCAGCACCTGGATGGACGCCCCGATCAACGCCGCCACCGCGTAGATCTCTTTCTCCAGGATGATGGGCACGCGGTTGAGCAGCACGTCTCTGGCCACGCCGCCGCCGACGGCGGTCACCATGCCGAGCAGGATGGCGACCTCGACGTTCTGCCCCCCCAGCAGCGCCTTGTGCGCGCCAACGACGGCGAAGAAGCCCAGCCCCAGCGCATCGAAGAAAGCAATGGGACGGCTGAGGTGCTCGATGATGGGGCGCGCCCACATCGCCATCCCGGCGGCCAATGCCGCCGTGGCGAGGTACCGCCAGTCGGAAATCGCCACCGGCGGCAGCGCGCCCAGGCACAGGTCGCGAACGAAGCCGCCACCGCATGCCGTCAGGTAGCTGATGGCCAATACGCCAAACAGGTCGAGCCGACGCTGCTCGGCGGCGATCGCACCGCTGACGGCGAAGGCGAAAGTGCCGCACAGGTCCACGAAGGTGGAGAGGCTGTGTTCCATCATGCCTGCGGCGAACGGCCGAGCCAGACGGATGCGGCGGTCATCAGCATGGCCTGCAGCCCGGTCTCCAGCGTTGGATGGATCACCGGCGCGCACTTGGGCGAATGGTTGCTAGGTGTCTTGTTGAGCAGCTTGGCGGCCTTGGCTTGTGCATAGGCGTCGGGGTCGGTCCCGCCGACGAACCAGAAGACGCAAGGCGCCTGCCAGGTGCGCCCGAAGGCGCTGAAGTCTTCGCTGGCCGAGGCTGGCGCTGTTTCGCAAGCTTTGTCTCCAAACTGGCTTGTGAAGGCACCCGCCACCTGGCGCGAGACGATGGTCTGCAGTGTCTCGATACAGCCTGCGGCGATCTTGGCGGTCCGGACTTCCTGCATCGACAGCTCGGGGCGCTGGTGCAGGTCCTTGTAGATGCTTTCGCGCTCCGCGAGCAGCGTGTCGCTGCGGCCCGCCAAGGCTTGGGCGAGGGCGTTCATGGCAAACCTCCGGACTGGATTGGAGAGGCCCAGTATGCTCCGATTGCCCCAAAAAAGGGCCCGCAGGCATGCCTCAGACCGGCCCCACGGGCCGCTGGGCAACCCGCCTCATCCCGCTCCCTTCGGTACCAGCCTCGCCCCTTCCCTCTGCACCGTCTCCTTCAAAAACCCCCACACCGCCTGCATGCGCGCGAGGTGCTTGGCTTCGGCCGGCATGCTCATCCAGAAGGTGCGCGTGAAGCGCGCCTCGTGCGGCAGCACGCGCGCCAGAATGGGGTCGCGGTCGGCCAGGAAAGCCGGCAGCACGGCCAGGCCGGCGCCGGCGCGCACGGCTTCGTATTGCGCGGTGATGCTGGTGCTGCGGAAGGCGAAGCGCTCGGGCGGATACAGCTGGTCGAGAAACTGCAGCTCCTTGGTGAACAGCAGGTCGTCCACATAGCTAATGAAGGCATGGTGGCGCAGGTCTTCGCGCTGGGCCACCAGGGGGCGGCGGGCCAGGTATTCGCGCTGGCCGTACAGGTGCAGCGTGTAGTCGGCCAACTTGGTGACGATGACCGCGCCGCGCGTGGGGCGTTCGAGCGAGATCACGATGTCGGCCTCGCGCCGGGAGAGGTGCAACATTCGTGGCAGCGCCAGCAGGTCGATGGACAGTTGCGGGTGCTTTTGCGTCAGGCGCGCCAGGTGCGGCGCCAGCACCAGCGTGCCAAAACCTTCGGTCGCGCCCACGCGCACCAGGCCCGAGGGTCCGCCGCCCGGCGCGGGCGCGGCGCGCTCCACGCCGAGCACGGCGGCTTCCATGGCCTCCACACCGGGCAGCAGGTGGCGGCCGGCTTCGGCCAGCCGGTGGCCGCCGGCCTCGCGCGCGAACAGGGCCACGCCCATCTGCTTTTCCAGGGCCTGGATGCGGCGCGACACCGTGGTGTGCTCCACGCCCAGGCGGCGCGCGGCGCCCGCGAGGGTGCCGGTGCGGGCCAGCTCCAGAAAGTAGCGCAGGTTGTCCCAGTCCATGCCGTTTCCTTGTGCGTTCGCCATGCGCGCATACGTTGTGCAAATTTGCAGAATCAAAGTGCGCGTTTGTCTATTGTCATGGCAATTTCGCACAGATACGATGCGTGCTGCAGGGACGGACCGCCGGCCCGCCCTCGTTGCCACGCGTTTCTTTTCTTCCAGGAGACCCCCATGGACGCTTCCACCACCCAGGCCGTCAAGGCCCCCACCGTCAAGTTGCTGATCGGCGGCCAGTTCGTCGAGTCCCAAACCACCCAGTGGCGCGACGTGGTGAACCCCGCCACGCAAGAGGTGCTGGCGCGCGTGCCGTTTGCCACGCCCGAAGAGGTCAACGCCGCCGTGGCCGCGGGCAAGGAGGCGTTCATGACCTGGAAGAAGACCCCCATCGGCACGCGTGCGCGCATCTTCCTGAAGCTCCAGCAGCTGATCCGCGAGAACATGGCCGAGCTGGCCGCCACGCTGACCGCCGAGCAAGGCAAGACCCTGCCCGACGCCGAAGGCGACGTGTTCCGCGGCCTCGAAGTGGTCGAGCACGCGGCCAGCATCGGCAACCTGCAGCTGGGCGAGCTGGCCAACAATGTGGCCAACGGCGTGGACACCTATACGCGGCTGCAGCCGCTGGGCGTGTGCGCGGGCATCACGCCATTCAACTTCCCGGCCATGATTCCGCTGTGGATGTTCCCGATGGCGATTGCCACGGGCAACACCTTCGTCCTCAAGCCCTCCGAGCAAGACCCGATGGTGACCATGCGTCTGTGCGAGCTGGCGCTCGAAGCCGGCATTCCGCCCGGCGTCCTGAACGTGGTGCACGGCGGCGAGGACGTGGTCAACGCGATCTGCGACCACCCCGACATCCAGGCGATCAGCTTCGTCGGCTCGACCAAGGTGGGCACGCATGTCTACAACCGCGCCAGCCTGGCCGGCAAGCGCGTGCAATGCATGATGGGCGCCAAGAACCACGCCATCGTCATGCCCGACGCCAACAAGGAGCAGACGCTCAACGCGATTGCCGGCGCGGCCTTTGGCGCGGCCGGCCAGCGCTGCATGGCGCTGTCGGTGGTGGTGCTGGTGGGCGAGGCGCAGCAGTGGATTCCGGACCTGGTGGCCAAGGCGCAATCGCTCAAGATCAATGCCGGCACGCACAAGGGCACCGACGTGGGACCGCTGGTCTCGTGCGCTGCGCTCTCGCGCGTCGAAGGCCTGATCGAGCGCGGCGTGGCCGACGGCGCCACGCTGGAGCTCGACGGCCGCAAGCCGCAGGTGCCCGGCTACGAAAAAGGCAACTTTGTCGGTCCGACGGTGTTCTCGGGCGTGAAGTCCGGCATGTCGATTTATGACCAGGAGATTTTTGGCCCGGTGCTGTGTCTCTCGTCGGCATCCGACCTGGACGAGGCCATCGCCCTCATCAATAGCAACCCCAACGGCAACGGCACGGCCATCTTCACGCAGTCGGGCGCTGCGGCGCGCAGGTTCGAGGAAGAGATCGACGTGGGACAGGTCGGCATCAACGTGCCGATCCCGGTGCCAGTGCCCATGTTCTCGTTCACGGGCTCGCGCGCGTCCAAGCTCGGCGACCTGGGCCCGTACGGCAAGCAGGTCGTGCTGTTCTATACGCAGACCAAGACGGTGACGTCGCGCTGGTTCGACGACAGCACCACGGCACACGGCGTGAACACGACCATCAGCCTCAAGTGAGGGCGGTGGCCGCGGCCTGGGTCCACCGCATGGCCCGCGCGCTGCTGTGCAGCGGCGCGGTGCTGGCCGGCGCGGCGGCGTGGGCGCAGGCCGGCGACCGCTGCGACCCGCAGGGCAGCACCGCGCAGGTCAATGCCTGCGCGGTGCGCGACTTCCAGGCGGCCGACAGTGCGCTGAACATCCGCTACCTGGCGGTGATGCAGTCGCTGCCCGCGGGCCGGCGCACGGCCTTGCGCCAGCAGCACAATGGCTGGATCAAGGGCCGCGCCGCGCGCTGCAAATCCGCCCACCGGGCGCAAGAAGGCCAGAGCGACTGGCCCCGCCTGTACCACCAGTGCCTGACCCAGGCCACCGAGGAGCGCCGCCCGGCGCTGGAGCACTGGCTCCAGCCCTGAGGGCGGCGTGCATGGAAGAGGACCCCATGAATTTCGAACTCTCTGAAGAACAACGCGCCTTTGCCCAGACGGCCCGCGATTTCGCCCAGGCGGAATTCGCGCCGCACGCCGCGCTGTGGGACGCCGAAGGCATCTTTCCGAAAGAAGCCATCGCCAAGGCCGGCGCGCTGGGCTTCTGCGGCCTGTACGCCCCCGAGAACGCCGGCGGCCTGGCCCTGCCCCGGCTCGACGCCACGCTGGTGTTCGAGGAAATGGCGGCCGTCGACCCGAGCACCACGGCCTTCATCACCATCCACAACATGGCGACCTGGATGCTCGGCACCTGGGCCACGCCGGCCGTGCGCGCGCACTGGGGCCCGCTGCTGACGACGGGCGAAAAGCTCGCGTCGTACTGTTTGACCGAACCCGGCGCGGGCTCCGACGCGGCCTCGCTCAAGACGCGCGCCGAGCTGGTCGGCCACGAGTACATCCTCAACGGCGCCAAGGCCTTCATCAGCGGCGCGGGCGCGACCGACGTGCTGGTGCTGATGGCGCGCACGGGCGACGCGTCATCGGGCGCGGGCGGCATATCCGCGTTTGCCGTGCCGGCCGACCTGCCCGGCATCCACTACGGCAAGAAGGAACACAAAATGGGCTGGAACAGCCAGCCCACGCGCACCATCAGCTTCGACAATGTGCGCATTCCGGCCGACCACCTGCTGGGCCGCGAGGGCGAGGGCTTCAAGATCGCCATGAAGGGGCTGGACGGCGGGCGCATCAACATCGCCACCTGTTCGGTCGGCGCGGCGCAAGGCGCGCTCACGCAGGCGCAGCAGTACATGCACGAACGCAAGCAGTTCGGCAAGCCGATCGCGAGCTTCCAGGCGCTGCACTTCAAGCTGGCCGACATGGCGACCGAACTCGTCGCCGCGCGCCAGATGGTGCGCCTGGCCGCCAGCAAGCTCGACGCCGGCGCGCCCGATGCGTCCACCTACTGCGCCATGGCCAAGCGCTTTGCCACCGACGCCGGCTTCACGGTCTGCAACGAGGCGCTGCAGCTGCACGGCGGCTACGGCTACATCCGCGAATACCCGCTCGAGCGCCTGCTGCGCGACGCGCGCGTGCACCAGATCCTTGAAGGCACGAACGAAATCATGCGCGTCATCATTGCCCGGCGCATGCTCGACGGCGATGCGCCTGAGGCCATACGCTAGTCTTTCGGTAGCTGCTAACGCTTTACCAATAAGCGCTAGAGGCCTATTTCATTCATACCGATGCCCGCCCGCCCCCTTGCCGACGCCACGCTGCACCTGATCGACGCGGTGCGCTCTGCACTGGCGCGGCGCGACGATGTAGACGAGCGCACCCTGTTCGGCAGCTACTGCTTCTTCGTCGACGGCAAGCTCTGCATCGGTGTCAAGGGCGACGAACTGTTGGTGCGCCTGCCGCCCGAGCGCCATGCCGAGTTCCAGGAAATGCAGAACACGCGCGAACTCTCGCCCAGCGGCGGCATGCAGGGCTACTTCTGGATCGAGCCCAACGGCTACGCCACGCGGGCGCAGTGGGCCTTCTGGCTGGCGGAAGCCCTGGACTACAACCCGCGCGCCAAGGCCACGCCACCGCGCAAGAAGGCGCCCACTGCGAGTACCCAAAAAGGAACCGGCGCCCCGCCGGCCCGCAGAAAACACAGCATCTTCGATGCCGATGACTGAGCCCCACTGATTGACCGGAGGAAACCGCCATGCCCGTTCGCATCGTCCGCCTAGGCACCCCGCGCGCCGCCGGGGAAGGCACCCGCATCGGCACCGTGCGCCGCCCGCCGCGCGGCGTACCCAAGGCCGAATTCGCCAGCCGCGACTACTACGACGTGTGGTATCCCTTGCTTTCGCCGAGCCCTGAGCTCGTCAAGGAAGCCCTGCACGCGCAGGCCACGCAGTCCGACAAGGAGTGGCAAGCCTTCGTCAAGCAGTTCCGCAGGGAACTGGCCCAGCCCGAGACCAACCGCACGCTCGACCTGCTGGCTGCGCTGTCACACCACAGCGCCCTGTCGCTGGGATGCTATTGCGAAGACGAGGCGCGCTGCCACCGCTCGGTGCTGCGCGCCGAGCTGCACAGCCGCGGCGCGGACATCGCCGACTGAAAATTCAAGCATTTTCGGCCTCCAGCCCTTATCCCATCGGCGCCAGCAGCTATCAAATAAATACCAATCCAACGCAGCAACCACCAAGGAGACAACACCATGAAAATTGCATTCATCGGCCTGGGCCACATGGGCGGCCCCATGGCCCTGAACCTGCACAAGGCCGGCCACGAGGTGCGCGCCTTCGACCTGTCCCAGGCCGCCTGCGAGCAGCTCGCGGCCAGCGGCGTGCCGGTGGCCGCCGGTGCCGCCGCCGCCGTGCAAGGCGCCGAGGTGGTCATCAGCATGCTGCCCGCCAGCCAGCACGTCGATGGCCTGTACTTCGGCAGCCACGGCCAGCCGGGCCTGCTGGCGCAGATTGCCAAGGGCACGCTGGTGATCGACTCGTCGACCATCGCCGCCGCCACCTCGCAAAAAGTGGCCAAGGCGGCCGAGGCGCAGGGCGTGCAGTTCATCGACGCGCCGGTGTCGGGCGGCACGGGTGGCGCCATCGCCGGCACGCTGACCTTCATGGTCGGCGGCGATGCGGCAGCGCTCGAACGCGCGCGCCCGCTGCTCGAAAAGATGGGCGCCAACATCTTCCACGCCGGCGCCGTGGGCGCGGGCCAGACGGCCAAGATCTGCAACAACATGCTGCTGGGCATCCTGATGGCCGGCACCAGCGAGGCGATTGCGCTGGGCGTCGCCAACGGGCTCGATCCCAAGGTGCTGTCGGAGATCATGCGCCGCAGTTCGGGCGGCAACTGGGCGCTGGAGAAGTACAACCCCTACCCCGGCGTGCAGGACAACGTGCCGTCGAGCAAAGGCTACGCCGGCGGCTTTGGCACCGACCTGATGCTCAAGGACCTGGGCTTGGCGCAAGAAAACGCCACCGCCGTCAAGGCCGCCACCCCGCTCGGCGGACTGGCGCGGTCACTGTATGCCATGCATTCGCTGGCAGGCCATGGCACGCTCGACTTCTCCAGCATCCTGCAAAGTGTGCAAAAGCGCGCCTGACCCGCTCGGGCCATGGCCCAGCAGCAGCGGCGAAAGCGCCCGCGGTGCTCCGCGCTCTCGCGGCTTTGTCCTACAAAAAGCGCCCCTGCCTGCTGGCGTGGCCAGGGCACAGCCGGCTGGAAGAATGAAAGGCCCTGCCCCTGCCACCCGCACACCTTGCGGTGCCGTGGAAGGTACGGGAACCGTTGCCCTGCCCCTCCACTCTTCTGGTTGTTCACCATGCCATATATCCACCCCTCCTCTGCCCGCCGTGTGCACGGCAGGTCCCTCATGGGCATGGCGGTTGCCACCGCCCTCGTTCTGGCCGCGGGCTGCACAGGCGTGCAGCACGGCAGCGCCGCTGCCGACACCGCGCCCGCTGCCCGCGCCGCCGGCGCTCCCCCAACGGGCATGCCGATGGGGCATGCGCGCCTGGTGACGGCCGATGGCGCGCCGGCGGGCAGCGCCACCTTGCAATCGGTGCAAGGGGGCGTGGAGATCGTGCTGCAAGTGCAGGGCATGGCACCCGGTACGCACGGTTTCCATATCCATGCCAAGGGGGAATGCACGCCCGCCCCGGACGCCGCGACCGGCAAGATGGTGGCCTTTGGCGGCGCAGGCGGGCACTTCGATCCCTACAACACGCAAACCCACGGCCACCCCGGGCAGTCGCCGCACGAAGTGCATGCCGGCGACACCCCGAACCTGGTGGTGGATGCCAGTGGCCAGGGCACGCTGCGCTACACCAACACGGGCGTGACCCTGACACCCGGCCAGAGCTCGATTGCCGGGCGTTCGCTGGTCGTGCACGAGAGCCAGGACGATTACAAGACCAACCCGGCCGGCAATTCAGGCCCCCGCATCGCCTGCGGCGTGATTTTGCTCACGCCCGGTGACAGCGCCGAAGGCACCACGCCGCCCGTCGCGCGCATGGGCAGCTAGGCGGTTTGGTGCTCGCGCAGCGCCAGCGCCGCCACGCAGGCGCCGGGCAATAAAAGTGACCCAGCCCCCGACCACGGCCGAGCCTGCTTTCAGCCGCGCCCACACGGCCGCTCCGGCGGCGTGCAGTCTCAGGCTGCCACGCGCGGGATTCTGGACGGCCTGGGCATGGCTGCTCGCCGCCACCGCCTCCAGCGGGGCCGCGGCGCAAGGCCAGAGCGCCGGCGCGGACACCGGCGCTCGTGCCGGCCCTGCCGCGCCCCAAGCGCCGGAGCCCGTGCTGGCGCCAGTGGAGGTGCGCGGTCAGGCCGCGGCGCAGCAGCGGTTTGACGCGGCCGCCAGCTTCAGCAGTGTGGACGTGGACCCGTTCACCGCCGCGTCGCCGCTGGTCAACCTGTCCGAGCTGCTCGCCGGCCAGCCCGGCGTGGTGGCCTTGGACCGGCAGAACTATGCGCAGGACCTGCAGATCGCGGTGCGCGGCTTTGGCGCGCGCTCCACCTTTGGCGTGCGCGGCGTGCGCATCCTGGTCGATGGCATCCCGGCCACCATGCCCGATGGGCAGGGCCAGGCGGCCACCGCGCAGCTGCAGTCGGCCGCGCGCGTGGACGTGCTGCGCGGGCCGCTGGCGCAGCTCTATGGCAACGCGGCCGGCGGCGTGCTGCAGGTGACCACGCGCGAGCCGCGCAGCGGCGGCGGCGCAGCGGCATCAATGGCGGCGGGCTCTTTTGGGCAGCGGCTGGCGGATGCCTCGCTGGACTTTGGCGACCGCAGTCTCGGCGGGCTGGTCGATGTTTCGCATTTTTCCACCGAGGGCTGGCGCGCGCACAGTGCGGCGCAGCGCACCCACCTGAACGGCAAACTCGTCGCCCGTCCCGACGGCGACACCACCGTCACGGCGCTGCTGAACCTGTTCGACCAGCCGCACGCGCAAGATCCGCTCGGACTGGCACGCGCGCAGTTCGACGCCAACCCGCGCCAGGCGCCTACCGAGGCGCGGCAGTTCGACACACGCAAATCGGTCGCGCAGAACCAGCTCGGTCTGGTGATGGAGCGCCGTGTCAGCCCGGCCGACAGCCTGCGCCTGCGCGTCTACGGCGGCACGCGCCGCCTCGAGCAGTACCTGTCGTTCAGCGGCGACGCCGAGAGCAGCGCGGGCGGCGTGGTCGCGCTGGACCGCCGCTACCACGGCGCCGGCATCGCCTGGAACCACAGCACCCGCCTGGCGTCCGGCCTGCCACTGACCTGGACGCTCGGCCTCGACGCGGACCGCCTCGCCGAAGACCGCCGCGGCTTCGTCAACCAGGATGGCCAGGCCGGTGCACTGCGCCGCGACGAACGCGACCGCGCCGGCAACACCGACCTCTATGCCCAGGTGGACGCGCTGCTCTCGCCCACCTGGCGCGCGGTGGCGGGCCTGCGCACCAGCGCGGTGCGGCTGGCGGTGGCCGACCGCTACCGCACCGCCACCAACCCCGACGACAGCGGCGCGCGCCGCTGGCGCCAGACCAGCCCGACGCTGGGCGTGGTCTGGAGCGCTTCCGAGCCACTGAACCTGTATGCCAATGTGGGCCGAGGGTTTGAAACGCCGACGCTGGCCGAGATGGCCTACAGCCTCGGCAATGCCGGGCCCAACTACACGCTACAGGCGTCGCGCAGCCGGCAGGCCGAGATCGGCGCCAAGTGGCAGGGCCCGGTGCACCGGATCGACGCCGCGTGGTTCGATGCGCGCAGCCGCGACGAGATCGTGCCCGCCGCCACGGTGAACGGCCGCACGGTCTACCAGAACGCCGACCGCGTGCGCCGCCGCGGCCTCGAGTTGGCGTGGAGCGCCCAGGCCCGCCCCTGGCGGCCCCAGCTGTCGTACACCTACCTCGACGCCTTTTTTGCCAGCCCCTATGCCGTGGCCGGCGGCGCCCCGGTGCCGGCCGGCAATCGCCTGCCCGGCACGGCGCGGCACGTCGCGCGGCTGGCGCTGGACCACACGTCCACCGCCGCGTGGCAGTGGGGCGGCGAGCTGACCTTGTCCGGCAAGGTGTTTGCCAACGACCTCAACACGGAGGCCGCCGCAGGTTTTGCGGTGCTGAGCCTGCGCGCGGGCTATGCGTTCTCTGCCGGTGCGTCCACGCGCTGGCAGGCCTGGGCGCGGCTGGACAACCTGCTGGACCGCCGCTACGCGGGTTCGCTCATCGTGAACGACGGCAACCAGCGCTTCTTCGAACCCGCGGCCGGCCGGCGCCTGATGGTGGGACTGCGCGCGCAGCTTTTCTGATCCGGTGGCTGCGCTCCGCACGCGCGCCCCGGACCGCGCCGACCCCGCGGTGGCGGCAACAAAAAAAAGCCCCTGTCCACAGAGGGAAGGAGCTTAATTTTGGGGCGCCATGCGACGCCCAAAAACGCCATCACATGTGGTCGATCATGACCTGTCCGAAGCCCGAGCAGCTGACCTGCGTGGCGCCGTCCATCAGGCGCGCAAAGTCGTAGGTGACCTTCTTGCTGGCGATCGACTTCTTCATCGCGCTAATGATCAGATCGGCAGCTGCAGTCCAGCCCATGTGGCGCAGCATCATCTCGGCCGAGAGGATTTCGGAGCCGGGATTCACATAGTCCTTGCCGGCGTACTTGGGCGCTGTGCCGTGCGTAGCCTCGAACATGGCGATGGTGTCGGACAGGTTGGCGCCCGGGGCGATGCCGATGCCCCCCACCTGCGCGGCGAGCGCGTCGGAGACGTAGTCGCCATTGAGGTTCAGCGTGGCGATCACCGAGTACTCGGCCGGGCGCAGCAGGATCTGCTGCAGGAAAGCGTCGGCAATGCTGTCCTTGACGGTGATTTCCTTGCCCGTCTTGGGGTTCTTGAACTTCATCCAGGGGCCGCCGTCGATCAGTTCGGCGCCGAACTCCTTGGCTGCCAGGCCGTAGGCCCAGTCCCGGAAGCCCCCTTCGGTGAACTTCATGATGTTGCCCTTGTGCACGATGGTCACGCTGGGCTTGTCGTTGTCGATGGCGTACTGGATGGCCTTGCGCACCAGGCGCTCGGTGCCTTCGCGCGAGACGGGCTTGATGCCGATGCCCGATGTGAGCGGAAAGCGGATCTTCTTGACGCCCATTTCCTCCTGCAGGAACTTGATGAGCTTCTTGGCCTTGTCGGACTCGGCTTCGAACTCGATGCCGGCGTAGATGTCTTCCGAGTTCTCGCGGAAGATCACCATGTGGGTCTTGTGCGGCTCCTTGACGGGCGACGGCACGCCGTCGAAGTACTGGATGGGGCGCAGGCAGACGTAGAGGTCGAGTTCCTGGCGCAGGGCCACGTTCAAAGAGCGGATGCCGCCGCCCACGGGCGTGGTCAGTGGGCCCTTGATCGACACGACGTAGTCCTTGACGGCGTGCAGGGTTTCTTCGGGCAACCAGACATCGGGGCCGTACACCTTGGTGGCCTTTTCGCCCGCGAAGACTTCCATCCAGTGGATCTTCTTCTGGCCGCCATAGGCCTTGGTCACCGCCGCATCCACCACCTTGAGCATCACGGGCGTGATGTCACCGCCCGTGCCGTCGCCTTCGATGAAAGGGATGATGGGCTGGTCCGGCACGTTCAGCGACATGTCGGCGTTGACGGTGATTTTCTGGCCTTCGGTGGGCACCTGGATGTGCTGGTAGCTGGTCATGTGCGGCAAGTCTCCGATGAGGCTGAAAAGGCTTCAGCAGGTTGAACTCTCTGGACGAATTGATTCTATCGACAAAAAAACGGCAAACCCTGTCAACGAGCGGGTATGGCCGCCGTTGTGGAAAGGCATCGGAAGCAATTCGCGACGCACTCTCTCCAACCCCACCTGTCTCCCCTTGAAGGCTTTTATGAACAAGATTCTTGCTACCCTGATCGCTGGCCTGTTTGCCGCAGGTGCCTACGCGCAAACGCCCGCTCCCGCCGCCCCTGTCACGCCGGCTCCGGCCAACGCCACGGCCGCCCCCGCTGCCACGCCCGCACCGGCCACCAAGGCAGCCAAAGCCAAGAGCAGCCACCACAAGAAAGTGGCCAAGAAAAAGGTCCACAAGACTGCCAAGGCAGCGTGAGCCTTGGCCGGCCAGGATCGCGCAGGCCCAGCGCCCGCCCTCGGTCCTGCGGCTTTTGCCTCAAAATCGCCCGCTTGCCGCGGGCTTTTTTGCGCCCGCCTGCCCCCTCCCCTTACGCCAGAGGCTTGACCGATGACTTCTTTGATCTGCCCTCCCCTCCAGCGCCCCCTGCTGGCCGCCGCCGCACTGGCGGCCGCGCTGGGCCTGGCCCATCCCGCCGCCTTGGCGCAAAACGGGCCACAGCTCAACCTGCAGCGCATCGAGCTCACGGCCGGCATGCACCGCATCGAGGCCCAGGTGGCGAAGGCGCCGCAAGAGCGCCAGATCGGCCTGATGAACCGCCCGAGCATGCCGCAGCACGAAGGCATGCTGTTCGTGTTCGAGCAGCCCGCCACGCAATGCTTCTGGATGAAGAACACGCTGCTGCCGCTCACGGCAGCCTTTGTGGCCGATGACGGCAGCATCGTGAACCTTGCCGACATGCAGCCGCAAACCGAGGATTCGCACTGCTCGCAAAAGCCCGTGCGGTATGTGCTCGAAATGAACCAGGGCTGGTTCGCCAAGAAGGGGCTCAAGGCCGGCAGCAGGCTCGGCGGCGCGCCTTTCTCTGCCCGTCCCTAGACGCGCCAACAACAAGGCCGATCCGCCCCGCAGGGTGGATCGGCCTTGTTCTCATGCCCTTCCGCCAGGCCCCGGGCGCTGCCCGAAGCCTGAGCGAAATTTTGGCGCAGGGACTCAGGCCTGCGCCGACGCCAGCGCCGCGTTGAGGGTCACGCTCGGGCGCATCACGGCGTCGAGCTTGGCCAGGTCGGGCTGGTAGTAACCGCCGATGTCCACGGCCTTGCCCTGCACCGCCTGCAGCTCGGCCACGATGGCCTGCTCGTCGGCCGCGAGCTTTCCAGCCAGCGGGGCAAACTCGGCCGCCAGCGCGGCGTCCTGCGTTTGCGCGGCCAGTTCCTGGGCCCAGTACAGGGCCAGGTAGAACTGGCTGCCGCGGTTGTCGAGCTGCCCCGTCTTGGGCGACGGGTTCTTGTTGTTGTCCAGCAGCTTGCCGGTGGCCGCGTCCAGCGTCTGCGCCAGGATCTTGGCCTGGGCATTGCCCGTCTTCAGACCGAGGTCCTCCAGCGACACGGCCAGCGCCAGGAACTCGCCCAGCGAGTCCCAGCGCAGGTGGTTTTCTTCCACCAACTGCTGCACATGCTTGGGGGCCGAGCCGCCGGCACCCGTTTCGTACATGCCGCCGCCGGCCATCAAAGGCACGATGGAGAGCATCTTGGCGCTGGTGCCCAGCTCCATGATCGGGAACAGGTCGGTCAAGTAGTCGCGCAGGATGTTGCCGGTCACCGAGATGGTGTCCAGGCCGCGGATCACGCGCTCGAGCGTGTAGCGCATGGCGCGCACCTGCGACATGATCTGGATGTCCAGGCCCTGGGTGTCGTGGTCTTTCAGGTAGGCCTCAACCTTCTTGATCAGCTCGGCTTCGTGCGGACGGTACGGGTCGAGCCAGAACACGGCGGGCATGCCCGAGTTGCGGGCGCGCGTGACGGCGAGCTTGACCCAGTCGCGGATCGCGGCGTCCTTGACCTGGCACATGCGCCAGATGTCGCCGGCCTCCACGTTCTGGCTCAGCAGCACTTCGCCCGTGGCCAGGTCCACGATGTTGGCCACGCCGTCTTCGGCGATCTCGAACGTCTTGTCGTGCGAGCCGTACTCCTCGGCCTGCTGGGCCATCAGGCCCACGTTGGGCACGGTGCCCATGGTCTTGGGGTCGAAGGCGCCGTGCCACTTGCAGAAGTTGATCATCTCCTGGTAGATGCGGGCGAAGGTCGATTCGGGCATCACGGCCTTGACGTCCTTGAGGCGGCCATCGGCGCCCCACATCTTGCCGCCGTTGCGGATCATGGCCGGCATGGAGGCGTCCACGATGATGTCGTTGGGCGAATGGAAGTTGGTGATGCCCTTGGCCGAGTCCACCATCGCCAGCTCGGGGCGGCCTTCGTGGCAGGCGTGCAGGTCCTTGAGCACTTCCTCGCGCGTGGACTGCGGCAGCGTGGCGACCTTTTCATACAGGTTGGCCATGCCGTTGTTGACGTTGACGCCCAGTTCCTCGAACAGCTTGCCGTGCTTGGCGAAGGCGTCCTTGTAGAAAATCTTCACGCAGTGGCCGAACACGATGGGGTGCGAGACCTTCATCATCGTCGCCTTGACGTGCAGCGAGAACATCACACCCGTCTTGCGCGCGTCTTCAATTTGCGTCTCGTAGAAATCGAGCAAGGCCTTCTTGCTCATGAACATGCTGTCGACGATCTCGCCCGCCTTGAGCGACACCTTGGGCTTGAGCACGACGGTCTGCCCGCTCTTCGTGGTCAGTTCCATCTTGACGTCGCGGGCCTGGTCCAGCGTGATCGACTTTTCACCGTGGTAGAAGTCGCCGCGGTGCATGTGCGAGACATGCGAGCGCGAGGCCTGGCTCCATTCGGCCATCGCATGCGGGTTCTTGCGCGCGTATTCCTTCACGGCCCGGGGGGCGCGGCGGTCCGAGTTGCCCTCGCGCAGCACGGGGTTCACGGCGCTGCCGATGCACTTGGCGTAGCGGGCGCGAATAGCCTTCTCTTCGTCGGTCTTGGGGTCTTCCGGAAAATCGGGAATCGCGTAGCCCTTGCCCTGCAGCTCCTTGATGCAGGCGATCAGCTGGCCCACCGACGCGCTGATGTTGGGCAGCTTGATGATGTTGGCATCGGGCTGCAGCGTCTTCTGGCCGAGCTCGGCCAGCGTGTTGGGCACCTTCTGGGCGTCCGTCAGGCACTCCGGGAACTCGCCCAGGACGCGCGCCGCGACCGAGATATCGGTCTCGGCCACGTCGATGCCGGCCGGGGCCGTGAAACGGCGCACGATGGGCAGAAACGAAGCCGTGGCCAGGCGGGGTGCCTCGTCGGTCAGGGTGTAGATGATGGTGGGTTGCTGGGTGCTCATCTCTTCTTTCAGGTAAGAAAAACAGGGGTCATGTGCCGGCCTGCGTTCCGACGCACGTCGCTTGGCTGGACGGTATGGGATTTTGCTGGACGCCGCATGCCGATATCGGCGACTTTGCAAGCAGATATCACCATGCGAAATTCTACACCATTGAAGCGCGAATTTCATCAAGTCTTCTATAAGACTGGCACGCCAGTCCTTTGATTTCCCATGAAAAAGGGCCCGAAGATTGCTCTTCGGGCCCTTGCGCACGCCGGCCGGTGGCACTGGCGCCGCAGCGCCAGGACACTCAGGCGAAGTTGGCTTCTGCGAACTTCCAGTTCACCAGCTTGTCCAGGAAGGTCTGGACGAACTTCGGGCGCTGGTTGCGGTAGTCGATGTAGTAGGCATGCTCCCACACGTCCACCGTGAGCAGCGCCTTGTCGGCCGTGGTCAGCGGCGTGCCAGCGGCGCCGGTGTTGACGATGTCGACGCTGCCGTCGGCCTTCTTGACCAGCCAGGTCCAGCCCGAACCGAAGTTGCCGACGGCCGACTTCACGAACGCTTCCTTGAATGCGGCGTAGGAGCCGAACTTGGCGTTGATGGCGTCTGCCAGCGCGCCCGTGGGCTCACCGCCGCCTTGGGGGGCCATGCAGCTCCAGAAGAAGGTGTGGTTCCAGATCTGCGCAGCGTTGTTGTAGATGCCGCCGCTGGATTTCTTGACGATCTCTTCGAGAGTCATCGCCTCGAATTCGGTGCCCTTTTGCAGGTTGTTGAGGTTGTCCACATAGGCCTTGTGGTGCTTGCCGTGGTGGTATTCCAGCGTTTCCTGGCTGTAGTGCGGGGCCAGGGCGTCGATGGCATAGGGCAGCGGGGGCAGGGTATGTTCCATGGTGGTTCCTTATGGTTTGAATGGAGGGCCGGGGCGCTGCGCAAGCGAGGGCGCCTGCGGCCAGCGAGCGCAGATTGTAGGAATTAAACCCCTGTTCGGCTGTAGGCGTCCGGCTACTCCTACAAAACGGGGGTGATCCCCGCGCGGCCGGGCCGCGCCCCGTGGGGTGGCGGTTCAGAGCAGCCGGCGCTGCGACACCGTAAGATCCACCCTGCCATCGGCGAGCGTCGCCTGCAGCTGCGCCCCCAGCGGGGCTTGGCGCACGCTGGTGACGGACGCGCCCTCGCTGTCGGTCAACAGGGCGTAGCCGCGCTGCAGCACCAGGCGCGGGTCGAGCAGCTGCAGGCGCAGCGCGGCGCGCTCCAGGCGCTGCTGGTGCTGGACCAGGCGCTGCTGCAATTTTACAGGCAAATCGGCCTCCAGCGCTTTCTGGTCATGCGCCAGGCGCTGCAATTTCAATAGCGCAGCATGGCGCATGCGCTGCGCCAGCCGCGCCAGCCGCTCGTGCTGGCGCCCGACCAGGCCCGAGGGCCGCCCCAGGCGCGCGCCGACCTGGTCCAGGCGCTGGTGGCGCTGGTCGATCTGGCGCTGCACCCCGTCCCGCAGCCGCCCGGCCAGCAGGTCCAGGGCGCCGAGCCAGACCTCGCGCGGCGGCGCCACGAGTTCGGCGGCGGCCGTGGGCGTGGGCGCGCGCAGGTCGGCGCAGAAGTCGGCGATGGTGAAGTCGGTCTCGTGCCCCACACCGCTAACCAGTGGCACCGGGCTTTGCACGATGGTGCGCGCGAGCGCCTCGTCGTTGAAGGCCCACAGGTCCTCGATGGCACCGCCGCCGCGCACCAGCAAGATCACGTCGATCGGCGGACTTTGCACCAAATCGGTCTCCAACCCTTGCCCAGTCTGCGCAAGCCGATACAGTTTTGATAGCGCATTGCCCATCGACGCGGCCGCACCCGCGCCCTGCACCAGGGCCGGCACCAGCACCACCGAGATGTGCGGCACGCGCCGGCGCAGCGCCGTCACCACGTCGTGCAGCGCCGCCGCTCCCGGCGAGGTCACCAGGCCGATGCCGCGCGGCAGCAGGGGCAGCGCGCGCTTGCGCGCGGCGTCGAACAGGCCCTCGCCCTCCAGCTTGGCCTTGAGGCGCAGGAACTGCTCGAACAAGGCGCCCTGCCCTGCGCGCTGCAGGCTCTCGACGACCAGTTGCAGGTCGCCCCGGGCCTCGTAGACGCCCAGGCGCCCGCGCAGCTCGACCAGCTCGCCGTCGCGCGGATGGAAGTCGAGCAGGCTGGCTGCGCGCTTGAACATGGCGCAGCGGATCTGCCCCTGCGCATCCTTGATGCTGAAATAGCAGTGCCCGCTGGAAGCGCGCGAAAAGCCGGTGATCTCGCCGCGCACGGCGACCGGGTTGAAGCGCGCCTGCAGAGCGTCCGAGACGGCGCGGCACAGCGCACCGACCTCCCAGATGCGGGGCGCAGCAGCTTGGGTGGAGGTTTCAAACATGGCGCTGGCGGCGGGCTTGCCGCATTTGCTGCGCTGCAGTACTCCACAGCACGGCGCATGCCGACTGGCTCCACAATCGGGCCGATCGATGGGCCTCAGGATCACGCGAATACATACAAGCCATTGATTTATAAGAGTTTTTTGCTGTGCAAAATTTAATCAATCTGTTGCAATGTCGAATCGGCGCCGCTTTGCGCGGCTTGCACCCGCCTTTGTCCACAAAGTTATCCACAGATTTTGTGGGTGACCGCAGCCATCGGCACCCCTGTCTCGCCC
>NZ_MWOM01000014.1:57542-66585 GCF_012931925.1 Acidovorax sp. SRB_24 | reverse complement strand
GAGAGAGAATTGCTGTCGATCATACAAGCCGCAGGCTGGCCGATCTGGCCCCTGGTTGCCTGCTCCGTCCTGGCGATGGCGCTGATTTTTGAACGTTTCGTGGCCCTGAAACCCGCCCGCGTGGCCCCTGCCCAGCTGCTCGACGAGGCGATCTCCGTGTCGTCCGTGGCCCTTCCGGGCCCCGACGTGGTTGGCCAGCTGGCACAGAACTCGGCACTGGGCGAGGTGCTGGCCAGCGGCCTGCGCACGCTGCACGCCACGCCGCAGTGCAGCGAAAGCGATCTGCGCGCCGCCATGGAAGGCGCCGGCCGTGCGGTGGCCCACCGCCTGGAAAAATCCCTGACCGCCCTGGCGACCATTGCTTCGGCCGCGCCGCTGCTCGGCCTGCTGGGCACGGTGATCGGCATGATCGAGATTTTCGGCTCACAGGCCGGCGCGGGCGGCCTGGGCAGCGGCAACCCGGCGCAGCTGGCGCACGGCATCTCGGTGGCGCTGTACAACACCGCCTTCGGCCTGATCGTGGCCATTCCGGCGCTGATCTTCTGGCGCTACTTCCGCAGCCGCGTCGACGCCTACCTGCTCACGCTGGAGCTGTCGAGCGAGACCTTCGTGCGCCACCTGGCGCGGCTGCGCAAATGAGCGGGGACCGCGGCTGCGGCGCCGCCGGCCCCCGGACTGCCCGGAGGCCACGATGAACTTCCGCCCGCGCCAACGCGACGAGCCCGAGATCAACCTGATCCCGTTCATCGACGTGCTGCTGGTCATCCTCATCTTCCTGATGCTGACCACCACCTACAGCAAGTTCACCGAATTGCAGCTCACGCTGCCCGTGGCCGACGCCGAGCAGCAGCGCGACCACCCCAAGGAGGTCGTCGTCGCCGTCGCCGCCGATGGCCGCTACGCGGTGAACAAGGCCGGCATCGAGGGCAAGAGCGTGGACGCGCTGGCCACGGCCCTGCGCGCGGCCGCCCAGGCCGGCCCGGGCAGTGTGGTCATCATCAGCGCCGACGCCATGGCGCCGCACCAAGCCGTGGTGAGCGTGATGGAGGCGGCACGCCGCGTCGGCCTCACGCAGATCACCTTCGCCACCCAGTCGTCCGCGCGCGCGGGCGCTGGCAAATCCTAGCTCCCCATGGCTGCCGCACCGCAGCCAGCCTCCGCGCCCCGGTCCACGCCGCCGCTCGAAGCGGCGCTGCTGCGCGCCTGGCGCCGGCGCGGCGCGCTGGCCTGGGCGCTGTGGCCGCTGTCGCTGCTCTACGGCCTGCTCGTGGCGCTGCGCCGCGCGCTGTACCGCACGGGCCTGCGGCGCGCTGAACACCCGGGTGTGCCGGTCCTCGTGGTCGGCAACGTGATCGCCGGCGGCGCCGGCAAGACACCCGTCGTGATGGCCGTGGTGCGCCACCTGCAGGCGCAAGGGTGGCAGCCCGGCGTGGTCTCGCGCGGCTACGGGCGCAGCGCCCACGACTGCCGGCTGGTGCGCGCCGACAGCCTGCCCAGCGAGATCGGGGACGAGCCCGCACTGATCGCGCGCCGCTGCGGCGTGCCGGTGGCGGTGGCCCCGCGGCGCATCGACGCCGCGCGCGCCCTGCTGGCGCAGCACCCCGGCACCGACGTGCTGGTCTGTGACGACGGCCTGCAGCACTGGGCGTTGGCACACGATGTCGCTATCTGCGTGTTCAACGACGGCGGCGTCGGCAATGGCTTCCTGCTGCCCGCCGGCCCGCTGCGCGAGCCCTGGCCGCGCGCCGTGGACCTGGTCGTGCACGCCGGCCCTGCGCCCGACACCAGCGCGCCCACGTTCGCGCTGCGGCGCCAGCTGGCCGATCACGCCCTGCGCGCCGACGGCCAGCGCGTGCCACTGCCCAGCCTGCGCGGCGAACCGCTGCGGGCGGTGGCCGCGATTGCACGGCCCGAAGACTTCTTTGCCATGCTGCGCGCGCAGGGGCTCACGCTGGCCGACACGCTGGCGCTGCCGGACCACTTTGATTTTGATAGCTGGAAGCGCCCGTCAGGCGATCCTTTGCGCCTTATTTGCACCGAAAAGGACGCCGCCAAGCTGTGGCGCCAAAACCCCGATGCGCTGGCCGTTCCGCTGCAGGTGGACATCGATGGCGGCTTCTTTGCCGCACTCGACGCCCTGCTGCGGCGGACACTATCATCGCCCTCCTGAACCCTTCACCACCGCGCCGCCATGGACCCCAAACTGCTTGAACTGCTGGTCTGCCCTGTCACCAAGGGCCCCCTCACCTACGACCGCGAGCGCCAGGAACTGGTCTCGCGCAGCGCGCGCCTGGCCTACCCGGTGCGCGACGGCATCCCCGTCCTGCTCGAAAACGAGGCACGCACCCTGACCGACGAGGAGCTGGAGCAGTGAGCGCGCCGGCCGGCCCGCCCCCTCCATTCACCGTGCTGATCCCGGCGCGCATGGCATCGAGCCGGCTGCCCGACAAACCGCTGGCCGATATTGCCGGCCTGCCCATGGTGGTGCGCGTCGCGCGCGCCGCGGCGCGCAGCAGCGCCGCGCGCGTGGTGGTGGCGGCCGACGACGAGCGCATCCTGCACGCCTGCGCCGCGCACGGCATCCAGGCCGTGGCCACGCGCGCCGACCACCCCAGCGGCAGCGACCGGCTGGCCGAGGCCTGCACGCTGCTCGGCCTGACGGGCGGCGACATCGTCGTCAATGTGCAAGGCGACGAGCCGCTGATCGATTCGCAGCTCATCAACGCCGTCGCCGCACTGCTGGCCCAGCACCCCGAAGCCAGCATGGGCACGGCCGCCCACCCGATTGCGACGCGGGCCGATTTCGACAACCCGAACATCGTCAAGGTCGTGCTGGATGCGCGCGGGCTGGCGCACTATTTCAGCCGCGCCCCGATCCCGCATGCGCGCGACCTGGCGGACAGCGCCTGGTGGGATGGCCACGCGGCGCAGGCCCAGCCCGGCGTGGCCGCGCTGGCCGACTTTGCGCCGCTGCGCCACATCGGCATCTACAGCTACCGCGCGCACTTCCTGCGCCGCTTTCCCACCCTGGCCCAGGCGCCCACGGAAGCCATCGAAGCCCTGGAGCAGCTGCGCGCGCTCTGGCATGGCCACCGCATCGCCGTCCACATCGCAGCCCAGGCCCCGGGCGCCGGTGTGGACACGCCCGAAGACCTCGAACGCGTGCGCCAGCTGTTGGCCTGAAGCCGCCAAAAAGCCTTTGACACAGGCGGTGGCGCAGGCGCCCGCCGTCAGCCAGCGCCAAGGATGTGCGTGCTATCCTTGCCGCCAATGAGAGCGCCACGTCCCCGGACAACCGTGTCCGGGGCCAGTGGCGCCGCTGATTTCACACACTTAGAGGACTTCCATGAGACTGATCTTGCTCGGTGCCCCCGGCGCCGGAAAGGGCACGCAGGCCGCGTTCATCTGCCAGAAATACGGCATCCCGCAAATCTCCACCGGCGACATGCTGCGCGCCGCGGTCAAGGCCGGCACGCCGCTGGGCCTGCAGGCCAAGGCCGTCATGGACGCGGGCGCCCTGGTCAGCGACGACATCATCATCGGCCTGGTCAAGGAACGCATTGCCGAACCGGACTGCGCCCAAGGCTTCCTCTTTGACGGCTTCCCGCGCACCATCCCGCAGGCCGACGCCATGAAGGCGGCCGGCGTGAAGCTCGACTATGTGCTGGAAATCGACGTGCCCTTCGATGCCATCATCGAGCGCATGAGCGGCCGCCGCTCGCACCCCGCCAGCGGCCGCACCTACCACGTCAAGTTCAATCCGCCCAAGGTGGCCGGCAAGGACGACGTGACCGGTGAAGACCTGATCCAGCGCGAGGACGACAAGGAAGAAACCGTGAAGAAGCGCCTGGACGTGTACAGCGCGCAGACCCGCCCGCTGGTCGACTACTACTCAAGCTGGGCCCAGCAAGACCCGGCACAGGCCCCCAAGTACCGGGCCATCAGCGGCACCGGCAGCGTGGAAGAAATCACCGCCCGCGCCATGGCCGCCCTGGCCGACTGAACGCCCGCAGGCTTCCGCTCACCGGCAACGCCCCGCCCTGCGGGGCGTTTTTGCGTGCGCTCCCCCGCGACCAGTCGCTGCGCAGCGGCTCAGTGCGGCGCTGCACCCTCCATCAATTCCAGCATCAGCTCGACGCGCGCCTTGACCGGACTCAGGCCGGGCAACGCAATAAAAGTGCTTGGCGAACCCGGCACGATCTGCCCCAGAGGGCAGCGCGAGGCCACGCGCACCGCCACGCCTGCGCCCTCAGCGCGCTCGAGCGCCGCCTGCAATGCAGCGTGCACAGTGCCATTGCCGGTGGCCGCCACCACCAGTCCCTGCACTCCGCTGTGCACCAGCGCATCGACCGTGGCGCCGCTCGCGCCGGCGTGGCTCATGGCGATCTCCACGCGCGGCCACTGCGCCCCCTGCGCTATCTTTTCGAGAGCTGCATGTGCTTTACCCATCTGAGCTTGCGGCCAATTTTGTGCCAAACGCACCGTTCCCTCCTCGACCCACCCCAGCGGTCCGGCTTCGCCCGAACTGAAGGCGTTGAGCCGGTAGGGGTGGACTTTCTGCACGCCGCGCGCGCCATGCACCTCGCCGGCGCAGGCGACGAGCACGCCCCGCGCGTCCGGCGCGAGGGCGACGGCCACGGCGTCGAGCAGGTTTTGCGGCCCATCGGGCGCCACGGCGGTCGCGGGGCGCATGGCGCAGGTCATCACGACGGGTTTGTCCGTGCGCAGCACGCGGTGCAGAAACCATGCGGTTTCTTCCAGCGTGTCGGTGCCGTGCGTGATGACGATGGCGTCCACTGCGGGATCGTCCAGGTGGTGCTGGCAGCGCTGGGCGAGCGCGCCCCACACGGCACAGTCCATGTCCTTGCTGTCGATCTGCGCCACCTGCTCGGTCACCCAATCCCCACAGGCCTGCGACAGGCCGGGGACCGATTGCCACAGCGCCTGCACACCCACCTGGGCCGCGGTATAGCCCACGTTGTCCCCGGCCTCGGCCGCGGTTCCCGCGATCGTGCCGCCTGTGCCCAAAACCACCAATTTCGCAGTACCCACTTGCGCCCCCCAAAGAACTGGTTAAAAATACAGTTACTGGATTAAAAAACAGCCATTCCGAATATGGCACTCCCTTGGAGCCTCCATGCACACCCTCCCCAAGCTCACCGCCCGGCAGCAGCAGATCCTGGACCTGATCCAGAGCGCCATTGCGCGCACCGGGGCCCCTCCCACACGCGCTGAAATCGCGGCCGAGCTGGGCTTCAAGTCGGCCAACGCGGCCGAAGAACACCTGCAAGCGCTGGCACGCAAGGGCGTCATTGAGCTGGTCAGCGGCACCTCGCGCGGCATCCGCTTGCACAGCGAGACCGTGCGTTCCATCAACGCCGCACGCGGCAGCCCGTTCCAGTTGCCCCTGGCCGGCCTGAGCCAGCTGGTGCTGCCCCTGGTGGGAAGGGTCGCTGCCGGATCGCCCATTCTCGCGCAGCAGCACATCGACCAGACCTACTGCGTCGAGAACAGCCTCTTTCAGCACCGCCCCGACTACCTGCTCAAGGTGCGCGGCATGTCCATGCGCGACGCCGGCATCATGGACGGCGATCTGCTGGCCGTCCAGACCGCGCGCGAAGCGCGCAATGGCCAGATCATCGTCGCGCGCCTGGGGGACGACGTCACCGTCAAACGCCTGCGCCGCACGGCGCACGCCATCGAACTGCTGCCCGAGAACCCCGACTACCCGGTGATCGTCGTCGAGCCCGGGGAGGCTTTTGAAATCGAAGGCATCGCGGTCGGTCTGATCCGCAACACCATGCTCATGTAGGGCCACCTGGCGCACGGCTGCAGGTGGTGGGCGTTGGGTGGTTTCTTGGAAACCGCTGGCCCTGCAGCAGTGCCAGGTTCCGCAATCCCGCCCGTGTCCACCCTCTGTTGAATGGAGTTCCACATGGGAATTGCCCTGCTGGCCGCGTCGGCCTTTGTCCACCCTTTGCACGCCCTGGGTCTCTGGTGGCGGCGCCAAAGGACGCATGCCGCGGCCCCCGCATGCCGTGCCGCAGGCCCTTCCGTGGCGCGGCACGCTGCACACCCTGGCGCGGCGCTGCGGCATGCCGCCGGCACAACGGTGTCCGACGCGGCAACCGCGGCCGAGAAGCGGGCCCAACCCTGCGCGACGGCCGCCTCGGAATCGGCCCGCGCGGCCCTGCCCGCCTCTGTGGTCCGCGCCACGGGCCCGCACCGCGCGGTGCGCGTGTTGCGGCGTTCGGGCACGGGTGGCACCGACCGGCTGGTGATTTCCGGACGCATGGCGGATGTATGCGCCGAACTCGACAGACTGGCCGCGCGCGAAATGCTGCATTGATCAGCACAGGCACGAGCCCCATTGCGGTTTGTTGCCAGCGCAGTGGTGCAGGTCCGAGGCACAATACCTCGCTATGAATATCGTGATTCTGGACGACTACCAGGATGCAGTGCGCAAGCTCCACTGCGCCTCGCGCCTGGACCCTTACAACGCCAAGGTCTACACCAACACCGTCAAAGGCCTGGGACAGCTGTCGGTGCGATTGAAGGACGCCGACATCATTGTCCTGGTCCGTGAACGCACCCAGATCACGCGCCAACTGGTCGAAAAACTGCCGCGCCTCAAACTGATCTCCCAGACCGGCAAGATCGGCCCCCATGTGGACGTGTCTGCCTGTACCGAGCGCGGCATCGCCGTCGCCGAGGGGGTGGGATCGCCGGTCGCCCCGGCCGAATTGACCTGGGCGCTGATCATGGCCGCCATGCGCCGCCTGCCGCAATACATCGCCAACCTCAAGCACGGCGCATGGCAGCAATCGGGGCTCAGGGCAGGTTCGATGCCGCCCAATTTCGGCATTGGCAGCGTGCTGCGCGGCAAGACACTGGGCATCTGGGGTTATGGCCGGACCGGCCAGATCGTGGCCGGATATGGCCGCGCCTTCGGCATGAATGTGCGCATCTGGGGCCGTGAGGCCTCGCGCGCCCAGGCGCTCACCGATGGCTTTCAGGTGGCCAGCACACGCGAGGAGTTTTTCTCGCAATGCGACGTGGTGTCGCTGCATTTGCGGCTCAACGACGAGACCCGTGGCAGCATCTCGCTGGAAGACCTGTCCTGCATGAAGCCCACGGCCTTGCTGGTCAACACCTCGCGCGCCGAACTGCTCGAGCCCGAAGCACTGATCGCTGCGCTGAACCGGGGCCGCCCGGGGATGGCGGCGGTCGATGTGTTCGAGAGCGAGCCCATCCTGCAGGGCCATGCCCTGCTGCGCCTGGAAAACTGCATCTGCACGCCGCACATCGGCTATGTGGAGCAAGACAGCTACGAGCTGTACTTTGGCTCGGCTTTCGACAATGTGGTGAACTACATCAAGGGGACACCGACCAACATCGTGAACCCCGGCGCCTTGCAGGTGCGCCGCTGAACGTTGCCTGCCACACAAAAAAGGCTTCCCGCAGGAAGCCTTTTTACTGTGCAGCGTTTGGCCGGCGCCCGGCCTAAACGCTCTCGTGTCAGTTCAGAGACACCTTTTTTCCGTCCTTGTAGGTGTACAAGGTGATGGCCGGATTTTTCATTTCGCCATTGGGCTCAAAGGCGATATTGGCGGTCACGCCCTTGTAGTTGGACTTTTGCAGCTCAGGGATATAGACCTTGGGATCCCACGAGTTGGCCCGCTTCATCGCATCGACCAGCAGCATGGTCGCGTCATAGGTGTAGGGGCTGTAAATCTGGAACTGGCCAGGGTACTTGGCGTCGTAGCGTGCCTTCCAGGCCATGCCACCAGGCATCTTGGCCAGCGACGAGCCGCCTTCGGCGCAGATCACGTTGCCCAGTGTCTTGGCACCCGCTGACAACTTGGCAAGTTCGGCCGTGCAGATGCCGTCGCCACCGAAGTACTTGACGTTGGACAGGCCGAGCTGCTCCATCTGGCGCAGCATGGGTCCGCCCTGCGGGTCCATGCCACCGAAGAAAATGGCGTCGGGATTTTTGGATTTGATGGCCGTCAGAATGGCCATGAAATCGGTGGCTTTGTCGGTGGTGAACTGCTCGTCGACGATCTGCATGCCCTTGGCTGCGGCCGTCTTCTTGAACACCTCTGCCACACCCTGACCGTAGGCAGTACGGTCGTCGATCATGGCGACTTTCTTCAGCTTGAGCGTATCGGCAGCGTAGGTCGCCAAGCCAGCGCCCAGCGCCAGGTCGTTGGCAATGATGCGGTACGTGGTCTTGTAGCCCGGTTTGGTCAGATTGGGGTTGGTGGCTGCGCCCGTGACGTGGGGAATGCCGCAGTCGTTGTAGACCTTGGACGCTGGAATGGTGGTGCCCGAGTTCAAATGCCCGACCACGCCGGCCACTTTGGCGTCGCACAGTTTCTGTGCCGCAGCCGTTCCCTGCTTGGGATCCGCAGCGTCGTCTTCCGCCTGCAACTCGAATTTGATCTTCTTGCCCGCAATGGTGATGCCTTGCGTGTTCAGATCATCCACAGCCATGCGTGCGCCGTTTTCGTTGTCCTTGCCGTAGTGAGCCTGGGGTCCGGATACGGGTCCCACGTGGCCAATTTTGATCACCTGTTCTTGTGCAGAGGCGATGCCGGCAACCGCCGCGATAGCGGCAGCTACGGTCAGTTTCAACTTGAGTTGCATAGGAATCTCCAGTAAAGATAAACGCCGAGAATTTATTTTTGTGCCTCAGCGCTGGCGAACATATCGCAGTTTCCGTGCCGAGGCACTAGGGAACACGATGAAATGCAAGAGAAACCACAGGGGGAATACCCTGTTACCTTTTGATGTTTTCAACAACTGCACCGGCCGTCAGTTCGTCGGCCACCGCCTCGAAAACCGCCTGCCGCACCACCGACTCGATTTCTTCCCGCAAACGGGGCACTACCGAGCGTGTCTGCTCCTGCACGACCGTGGCGATGGCGTCGCGCAGGCGCTGGTCCAGCACCACATCCACGCGCTGCATGATCCGGTGCACCAGCAACTCTTCCACGTCCTCGGGCAGCCCCGGCGGCGCCAGCGCGGCGGCGGGCACCGG
>NZ_MWOM01000014.1:17223-57492 GCF_012931925.1 Acidovorax sp. SRB_24 | reverse complement strand
CAGGGCCGGGGACCACTGCACCACCTCTGTGAGCGTGGGCACAAAACGGGGCGGGGTCTTGGAGGGCGTGCTCATGGGAGGACTTTCAGCGCTTGAGCACCAGGTCGTGGCGAACGATCTCATAGCCGCGCCCTGCGTAATGGCGCCAGCGCGTGCGGGCGCCTTGCCGGTCGGCCTCGTCGCTGGCGCTCACCACTTCCACCAGCCGCGCAAAGCTGCCAAAACCCTGCGGCACTTCGCCACCCAGATTGAGCAACACGTCATGGTGTGGTGCCTGGCGCGGGTCTTCGAGCAATACGACGGGGGACGCCGCGAGCAGCTCCGGGCCGCCGTCGATGCCGCAATGGGCAACGAAGTCGTGGGGCGCCATGTGCCACAGCATGCGGTCCAAGGTGTCCAGCACGGGTGCGGGCGCCGCGATCACCAGGCGCAGGTCGCTGCGCACCAGTTTCCGAGCAAACCGGCAGGCATAGGCCAGCTTGTCCGGCGCGTTGAAATGGAAGGCGACCTCCGTCATGACGGGCTCATGCGCCGCGAGCAGGCGATTTGGCGCGTGGTTTGCGGGCAGCGGTCTTTGACGGCGCGGCTGCTTGCGGCGGCACGGCCGCTGCACCCAGCAGGTAATGCACCAGCAGGCCCACCGGTCGGCCCGTGGCGCCCTTGGCCGCGCCGCCCTTCCAGGCAGTTCCAGCGATGTCGAGGTGCGCCCAGGGAAACGCGCCGACAAAGCGCTGCAGGAATTTGGCCGCCGTGATGGCGCCCGCTGGGCGTCCCGCCACATTGGCGACATCGGCGAAGTGGGTTTTGAGCCCTTCGGCGTAGTCTTCGTCCAGCGGCATGCGCCAGCACAGGTCTTGCGACGTCTCTCCGGCCGCCAACAAGGCATTGGCCAGTGCGTCGTCCGACGCGAACATGCCGCTGCGCACGCCGCCCAATGCAATCACGCAAGCGCCCGTGAGCGTCGCGATGTCCACCACGGCGGCGGGTTTGAAGCGCGCGGCATAGGTCAGCGCGTCGCACAGCACCAGCCGGCCTTCGGCGTCGGTGTTGAGGATTTCAATGGTCTGTCCGGCCAGGCTGGTGACCACGTCGCCTGGCTTGACGGCCTTGCCGTCCGGCATGTTCTCGCAGGCGGGGATCAGGCCCACCACATTGATGGCCGGCTGCAGCTCCGCGAGCGCGCGAAACACGCCCAGCACGCTCGCGGCGCCGCACATGTCGAATTTCATCTCGTCCATCTCGGCCGACGGCTTGATGGAGATGCCCCCCGTGTCGAACGTGATGCCCTTGCCCACCAGCACCACCGGGGGCTCGGTCTTGGCGGCGCCACTGTAACGCAGCTCGATGAAGCGCAACGGCTCTTCGGCGCCCCGGGCCACGGCCATGAAGGCGCCCATGCCGAGCTTGGCCACGTCGGCCGGCCCCATCACCTTGCACTGGATGCCGGCATGCTTGGCCAATCCCTTGGCGGCCTCGGCCAGCAGGGTCGGCGTGGCATGGTTGGCCGGGCGGTTGCCCCATTCGCGCGCATATTCGACACCGACCGCCACGGCGGTGCTGCGGGCAAACGCCTCTGCGACCGCGTCCGTGTCGCTCACGCCCACCACCACGCGGCTGAGTGCGCGCGCCTCGGCCTTGGGTTTGGTCGTGGTGTAGACGTAGCTGCCGTGCGCCACGGCCTGCACGGCCGCAGACACGGCGCCGGCCGATGCAGCGCCCGCAAAGCACACCACCGCACGCTTGACGGCAGCCGAGCGCAAGGCACCAGACGCTGCCTGCAGGGCCTGGCCCACGGCACGCGCATCGCCGGTGCCGATGCCTGCGAGCACCACGCGGCGCGCCGCAATGCCAACCACCTGGTACAGCGGCAGGCTCTTGCCCGCCTTGGTTTCAAAGTCACCGCTCTTGAGGGCCTGGGCCACCACCGCGGAAAGCGCATCGCGGCCGGGCTGGAAGCCTTCGGGAACGAGCAGCACCAGCAGGTCACATTTTTCTGCCAGGGCCCCGGGCAGGTCGAGCGTCTTCAGATCAAAGTTCATAATTGGCTTTTTCCTTCGAGCCAATGTTATTCGATTCATCCATCCGCAGAGAGCTGGCACGCAGCTTCGGTGCCACCCTGGTAGTGCTGGTCACGGTGGTCATGACCATGATGCTGATCCGGACGCTCGGCCAGGCTTCGCGCGGCAGCGTCAACCCTTCGGACGTGATGCTGGTGATGGGCTTCACGGTGCTGGGGCAGCTCCCCACCATTCTGTGCCTGAGCCTGTTTGTGGCCATCGTGGGGGCGCTCTCGCGCATGTACGGTGACAGCGAAATGGTGATCTGGTTTGCCAGCGGCAAAGGCCTCGCCAGCCTGCTGTCTCCGCTGCTGCGGTTCGCCTGGCCGGTGATGCTCGGGGTTGCGGTGCTGTCCCTGCTGGTGTGGCCCTGGGCCAACCGGCAGATCCAGGAGCTCAGGATGCAGTACGAACAGCGCAACGACATCGAGCGCATCGCCCCGGGCGAGTTCCAGGAGTCGGCCAATGGCAGCCGCGTCTTCTTTATCGACAAGGACAGCCCCGATCCCGCAGCGGCGAACAATGTCTTCATTGCGGCCACCGACCCGGGCGGCGAAGCCATCACCTCGGCGCGCAGCGCGCGCCTGGAACTGCGCTCGGGCGAGCGCTTTGTCTTGCTGAGCAATGGCCAGCGGGTCGAATCCTCGGCGAACCGGCCCGGCCTGAAGATCAGCGAATTCTCCGAGTACGGGACCCGCATCGGCACTGCATCCAGCGGCACACCCGATGAACTGGCCGCCAAGACACTCAGCACCCGGCAACTGCTTGAGCAACCAGTGCCGATGAACCGGGCCGAGCTGGGTTGGCGGCTCGGCCTGTCCCTGGCGACCGCGAACTTCCTGCTGCTGGCCCTGGGGCTGGCCAGCGTCAATCCGCGCGCCAGCCGCAGCAGCAACCTGGTGTTGGCGCTGTTCGCCTTCGTCGTCTACTACAACCTCATGTCCCTGGGCCAGAGCTGGGTCGGCGCCGACAAGATCGGCCTCGCCACGTTCATGGTGCTGCTGCATGGCGGCACGCTCGCCCTGGCCGTGTTGCTGCTGGCCGTGCGGCACAACCACTGGACGCCACGCGTGTGGCGCGCACGCAGGAGCGCCGCATGAACACCCTGCGCCGATTTGTGTACCGCGAGGTCATCGCTGCCGTGGCCTTTGTCACGCTGGGTTTCCTGGCGCTGTTCTTTTTCTTCGACCTGCTCGACGAGCTGCGCTGGGTGGGCAGAAGCGGCGGCACCTACGAGCTGTCACACGCCCTGCTTTTTGTGGCACTGGGCATTCCCAGCCACCTCTATGAGCTGCTGCCCATCACCGTGCTGATCGGCACGATCTATGTCATGGCGCGGCTCGCGCAAAGCTCCGAGTTCACGATCATGCGCACCAGCGGCCTGGGCCCGGGACGGGCACTGCGCACGCTGCTGACGCTGGGCGCGGTGTTCGTGGTCGTGACCTTCGCCGCGGGCGACTACCTGGCCCCCTGGAGCGACCGCATGTCACAGCTGGTCAAGGCCCGCTACATGGGCCGCATCACCACCGGTGCCACGGGTGCCTGGCTCAAGGAGCGCCAGGACGACCAGTCCTATGCCGTCAACGTGCGCGCGATCGGGCCCGATGGCGGCATGCAAAACGTGCGCATCTTCGCGTTCGACAGCCAGGGGCGGCTGACCTCGCAGACGCATGCGCAAGCGGCGCGTTTTGGCAGCGACGGCGCCTGGACGCTGGAGCAGGTGCGCCGCAGCAGCTTCCACAGCCGCGGCGCCGACGAAGCCTCTGTCGAGCACCTGCAGGCCCCCTCGCTGCGCTGGCCCACCCATATCAGCGCGGACATGGTCGCCGCCGCAGTGCTCAAGCCCGACCGCATGGCCACGCTGGACCTGTTTCAGTACATCCGCCACCTCGAAGCCAATGGGCAATCCGCGCAGCGCTATGAAATCGAGTTCTGGCGCAAGGTGTTCTATCCGCTCAGTTGCCTGGTCATGGTGGTGCTGGCACTGCCTTTTGCGTACCTGCATTTCCGCGCGGGCGGCATCGCCGGCTATGTGTTCGGCGGCGTCATGGCGGGCATCAGCTTCTTTCTGCTCAACAACGTCTTTGGCTATGCGGGCAACCTGCAGAACTGGTCGCCGTGGATCACGGCGGCGGCGCCCGGCATCATTTATTCGCTGGTGTCGCTGGCCGCCTTCGGCTGGCTGGTGCTGCGGCGCTGACGGCCCTTGCGGCACACCCATGACCCCTTCCCGAGGCATCATCCTGTTCGCGCACGGCTCGCGCGACCCTCTGTGGCGCGCACCCATCGAAGCCGTGCGCGAACAGATCGAAGCGCACAGCCCCCACTTCGCCGTGCGCTGCGCCTACCTGGAACTCTGCGCCCCCGACCTGGCGCTGGCCGCCCAGGAGCTGGCGGGGCTGGGCGTGCGCGCCATCACCGTCGTGCCGATGTTCCTGGGCACCGGAAAGCACGCGCGCGAAGACCTGCCCCAGCTGGTGCAGGCGCTGCATGCTGCGCACCCGGGGGTGCAATTCCAGGTGCAGACCGCGATTGGCGAGGACCCGCGCATGACCGCCCTCATGGCCTCGATTGCCTGCGGCACGGCCTGAAGGCCATTCTCTTAGATAGTTGCAGCATAATGATGCGACTCTTTAGCCGCAATCAGGTATGAATCTGCACCAATTTCGCTTTGTCCAGGAAGCCGCCCGCCGCAACCTCAACCTGACCGAGGCGGCCAAGGCCCTGCACACTTCGCAGCCGGGCGTCTCCAAGGCCATCATCGAACTCGAGGGAGAGCTGGGTGTGGAAATCTTCGCCCGCCACGGCAAGCGCCTCAAACGCATCACCGAGCCGGGCCTGCACGTGCTCAAGAGCATCGAGCTCATCATGCGCGAGGTCAGCAACTTGAAGCGCATCGGCGAACAGTACAGCGCGCAGGACAATGGCACGCTCAGCATCGCCACTACCCACACCCAGGCGCGCTACGTCCTGCCGGTGCCCGTGGCGCGCCTGCGCGAGGCCTATCCCAAGGTCAACGTCAGCCTGCACCAGGCCACGCCCGACCAGGTGGCGCGCATGGTGATCGACGAGGTGGCCGAGATCGGTATGGCCACCGAGTCGCTGGCCGACTACCCCGAGCTCGTCACCCTGCCCTGCTACGAATGGGAGCATGTGATGGTGCTGCCGCCCGGCCATCCGCTGGCGCAGAAGGAGCGCATCGGGCTCGACGACATCGCGCACGAGCCGCTGATCACCTACCACCCCTCGTTCACCGGGCGCGGCAAGATCGACGCGGCCTTTGCCGCGCGCCGCCTGCAGCCGCGCATTGCGCTCGAAGCCATCGACTCCGACGTCATCAAGACCTATGTGCGCCTGGGCCTGGGGATCGGCATCGTGGCCGAGATGGCAATGCGCGACGACCCGGTGGGCGACCTCGTGGTGCGCCCCGTGGGCCACCTGTTCGGCCAGAGCGTGGCGCGCGTCGCGTTCAAGCGAGGCGCCTACCTGCGCAACTTCGTCTACAAATTTGCCGAGCTCATCAGCGACCGCTTGAGCCGCGACCTCGTCGCGCGCGCCATGACCGGCCAAGTGAACGACTACGAGCTGTAACTTTTTCTTTTCTGCCTGCGCGCCATGACTTCGACCTCCGCGACCGAACACACCCCCTCCATCACCAGCCGCCTGCCCCAGGTAGGCACCACGATCTTCACCGTCATGTCGGCGCTGGCCGCGCAGTGCGGCGCCGTCAACCTGGGCCAGGGCTTTCCCGACTTCGACTGCGACGCCCGCCTGCTTGACGCGGTCAATGACGCCATGCGCGCCGGCCACAACCAGTACCCGCCCATGCCCGGCGTGCCCGCGCTGCGCCAGGCCGTGGCGGCCAAGATCGAGGCCCTGCACGGGCGCCACTACAGTTTCGACACCGAAATCACCATCACCGCAGGCGCGACACAGGCGATCCTGACCGCGATCCTCGCCACCGTGCACCCGGGCGACGAGGTCATCGTGCTCGACCCCTGCTACGACAGCTATGCGCCCAACATCGTGCTGGCCGGCGGCACCGTGGTGCGTGTGCCGCTCACGCCCGGCAGCTTCCGCCCCGACTTCGACAAGATCGGCGCGGCGCTGTCGCCGCGCACGCGCGCACTCATCATCAACAGCCCGCACAACCCCAGCGCCACCGTCTGGAGCGCGCAGGACATGCTCACCCTGCAAGAGCTGCTCGCTCCCACCGAGGTGCTGCTGATCAGCGACGAGGTGTACGAGCACATGGTCTTCGACGGCCAGCCGCACCAGAGCGCGGCGCGCTTTCCGGGCCTCGCGGCGCGCGCCTTCATCGTGTCGAGCTTTGGCAAGACCTTCCATGTCACCGGCTGGAAGGTCGGCACCGTCGCCGCGCCGGCGGCGCTCACGGCCGAGTTCCGCAAGGTGCACCAGTTCAACGTGTTCACCGTCAACACGCCGATGCAATACGGCCTGGCGCACTACATGGCCGACCCGGCGCCCTACCTGCAGCTGCCGGCGTTCTACCAGGCCAAGCGCGACCTGTTCCGGCGCGGCCTGGAGGGCTCGCGCCTGCGCCTGCTGCCCACGACGGGCACCTATTTCCAGTGCGCGGACATCTCGGCCGTGAGCGACCTCGGCGAAGCCGACTTCTGCCAGTGGCTCGCGCGCGAGGTCGGCGTGGCGGCCATCCCGCTGTCGGCTTTTTATGGCGACGGCTTCGACCAGCGCGTGGTGCGCTTCTGCTTTGCCAAGAAAGACGACACGCTGCGCGAGGCGATCGAGCGGCTGCGCACACTCTGAGCGCCAGGGCGCTGGCAGGCACTGAGCAAAAACAGGAGCGGCCAGCGCTTGCGCTGCATGGGTTTTCGCATGAAAAGTGCCTGAAACCCTTTTCTTTCATGCCCAGGCAGCTCACTTTTCAAGAGCGTGCCCCGCGCGGCCGTCCCGCTACAGCAGCACGATGTCGAACTGTTCCTGCCCCATCGCGCTCTCCGACTGCAGCGAGATCGGCTTGCCGATGAAGTCCGACAGGCCCGCCAGGTGCTGGCTTTCCTCGTCGAGCAGCAGCTCGACCACCTGCGGCGCGGCCACGACGCGGAACTCGCGCGGGTGGAACTGGCGCGCTTCGCGCAGGATTTCGCGCAGGATGTCGTAGGCCACGCTGCGCGCCGTCTTCAGCGCGCCGCGCCCCTGGCAGGCCGGGCACGGCTCGCAGAGCATGTGCGCCAGCGACTCGCGTGTGCGCTTGCGTGTCATCTCGACGAGGCCGAGCTGCGAAAACCCGCCCGCCATGGTCTTGACGCGGTCGCGCGCGAGCTGCTTACGGAATTCGGCGAGCACCGCCTCCTGGTGCGCGGGCTGCGCCATGTCGATGAAATCGACAATGATGATGCCGCCCAGGTTGCGCAGGCGCAGCTGGCGCGCGATGGCGCCCGCCGCCTCGAGGTTGGTCTTGAAGATGGTCTCGTCGAAATTGCGCGCGCCGACAAAGCCGCCGGTGTTGACGTCAATGGTGGTCAGCGCCTCGGTCTGGTCGACGATGAGGTAGCCGCCCGATTTGAGATCGACACGCCGGCCCAGCGCGCGCGCGATTTCCTCGTCGATGGAATACAGGTCGAAAATCGGCCGCTCGCCCTTGTAGTGCTGCAGCTTGGGTTCGGCCGCCGGCATGAACTCGCGGCCAAAGGCGCGCAGCCCGGCGAACTGCTCGTGCGAGTCGATGCGGATGCTGGTGGTCTGCTCGCCCACCAAGTCGCGCAGCACCCGCTGCAGCAGGCTCAGGTCCTGGTGCAGCAGCGACATCGGCGGCAGGCGCAGCGACGCCTCCTTGGTGCGCGCCCAGGTCTTGCGCAGGTAGGCGATGTCTTCTGCCAGCTCGGCGTCGGTCGAGTCCTCGCCGTTGGTGCGTAGGATGAATCCGCCCCCGCCGCCCGACGCCTTGCTGCCCACCAGCGCCTGCAGGCGCGCGCGCAGCGCATCGCGCTCGGCCGCCGGGATCTTCTGCGACACGCCCACATGGTCGTCCTGCGGCAGGAACACCAGCAGGCGACCTGCGATGCTGATCTGCGTGGACAGGCGCGCACCCTTGGTGCCGATGGGGTCCTTGATGACCTGGACCATCAGCGCCTGACCCTCGAAGACCTGCTTCTCGATCGGCACCTGCGGCGCATCCTTGCGCGCGAACATGGGCGCCTCGCCGCCCTCCTGGCGCTGCCAGACGTCGGCCACGTGCAGGAAGGCCGCGCGCTCCAGGCCGATGTCGATGAAGGCCGACTGCATGCCCGGCAGCACCCGCGAGACCTTGCCCAGGTACACATTGCCCACCAGGCCGCGCTCGAGCGTGCGCTCGACGTGCAGCTCCTGCACCGCGCCGTTTTCGACCACGGCCACGCGCGTCTCTTGGGGCGACCAGTTGATCAGGATGTCTTGTTGCATGGACAAAGGTCTCTCAAAGAATAGGGGGCGGAGTGCGAGCGCCGATCAGACGGAGAAGCCGGCAGCGCGCAGCAGCCGCGCGGTCTCGAACAAGGGCAGGCCCATGATGCCCGAATAGCTGCCGTGGATGCGCTCGATGAGCGCCGCCGCCTTGCCCTGCACGCCATAGGCGCCGGCCTTGCCCAGCGGCTCCCCCGTAGCGACATAGGCGGCGATCTGCGCCGGCGGCAATGCGGCAAAGGTCACGCGCGACACCGACAGCGCCGCCAGGCGCTTGGCGCCCACCTGCAGCGCCACGGCGGTGAGCACGCGGTGGGTGTGGCCCGAGAGTTCGCCGAGCATGCGCGCCGCGTCCTGCGCATCTTCGGGCTTGCCGTACAGCGTGCGGCCCAGCGCCACCGTGGTGTCGGCGCACAGGATGGGCGCCTCGGGCAGGCCGCGGCGCGCGCGGCGTGCCACGGCGGCGTCGAGCTTGAGGCCGGTCACGCGCTGCACGTAGGCGGTGGGCGACTCACCCACCAGTGCGGCCTCCAGCGCCTCGGCGTCTTCTGCTGCTTCATCGCCCGCCGCGGGCAGCAGCAGGTCGTGGTGCACGCCCAGCTGGTCGAGCAGCTGGCTGCGGCGCGGACTCTGCGAGGCCAGGTAGATGAATCGGCGCATGGCCACCCTCCAGAATAGAGACCAAAAACGACTCTGGCGCTTGTACATCAAGCGCCAGCAGCTATTGAATCAGAAGCAAACCCCCAGCACGGCCTGGCAGCATGGACCTCTACTCGCGGTGGTAGGGGTGGCCGGCATTGACCGACCAGGCGCGGTAGAGCTGCTCGATCAGCAGCACGCGCACCATGGCATGCGGCAGGGTCAGGTCCGACAGCCGGATGCGTTCGTGCGCGCCCTGCCGGAAGGCCGGATCGAGCCCGTCGGGGCCGCCAATGACGAGCGCCACATCGTCGCCGCCGAGCTGCCAGCCCTTGAGCCGCTCGGCCAGCGCCTTGGTGGTGAGACTGGTGCCGCGCTCGTCGAGCGCCACCACGCGCGTGCCGCGCGGGATGGCCGCCTCGATGCGCTCGCGTTCGGCGGCATAGAGTGTCTCGAGCGTCTTCGAGCCGCGCGGCTCGGTCTTCACCGCCTTGAGCTCGACCTTGAGCTCGGGCGGGAAGCGCTTGGCGTAGTCGTCGTAGGCTGTTTGCGCCCAGTCGGGCACGCGCTGGCCCACGGCCACGATCAGCAGCCGCATGGATCAGAGGCCTCAGGCTTGGGGCTTGCGGGCGGCCGGCTTGCGCGCGGGCGCCTTGGCGGGCGCGGCCGGCTTAGCAGCGGCCCGCACAGGGGCCTTGCCGGCGGCGCGGGGTGCGGACTTCTTGGCCGGCGCGGCCTTGTCGGCGCGCGGCTTGACCACCAGGGTCTTGATGGCGGCCTTGGCCGGTGCGGCCTTGCCTGCCGTCTTGGCCGGAGTTTTGGCCGGCGCACCCTTCACGGCGCCGGTGCGCGCAGGGGTTTTGGGGGCGGACGGGCTGGCGGTAGCGCCGGCGGTCTTGCGGGCCGCTGGCTTGCGGGCCGCGGGCGCGGCAGCTTCGGCCGCGGGGCGGGCGGTCTTGCGGGCAGCGGGCTTGGCGGCGGCCTTCTTCGGCGCCGCGGCCTTGCCGGTGGTGCTGGTCAGTTCGGCCTCGGCCTTGGCGGCGCGGCGCGCGGCGGTCTTGGCTGGCACCTTGGCGGCGGCGGGGGCCGCGGGCTTGGGTGCGCCCAGCTTGATGCGCACGGGCGTGTCGCCCCACAGCTCTTCGAGGCGGTAGTACTGGCGGATGGTGGGCTGCATGACGTGCGCCACGGCAGCGCCGCAGTCCACGATGATCCACTCGCCGTTTTCCTCGCCCTCAATGCGCGGCTTGGGAAAGCCGGCCTCGCGCACTTTGTCGCGCACGCTGGCGGCAATCGCCTTGGTCTGGCGGTTGGAGGTGCCTGAGGCCACGATCACGCGCTCAAAAAGCGGCGAAAGGTGCTCGGTGTTGAAGACCTGGATGTCTTGCGCCTTGACGTCTTCCAGGCCATCGACGATGGCGCGCTGGAGTTTGGTGACGTCTTTCTTGGCCGCGGATTCCGATTGGGTGGAGGTGGTCATCAGGCAGTGGGTGTGGAGGTAATGGGGGTCAATATAGCGCGCAACCCGCAGCACGGCCATGGAGGGCGTGCGCAGCGCGCGCGAAGCGTGGCGCAGGGCGCGCACAGCAATTCAAGGGTTTGGGGGCGTTGGCGCAGGTGGGGTGAGCGCTGATAGCTACTGAAATTATAGCTTTGCGCCCTGTCCGCTGCGCTGCCGCCGTCACAGCCAGTCGCGCCGCACCAGGTAACGCTGGGTCAGGTGGGCCTCGGGCGTGCCCGCCTCGGGCGTGTGCTGGTAGGACCAGCTGGCCAGCGGCGGCATCGACAGGAGGATGGATTCGGTGCGCCCGCCCGACTGCAGGCCAAAGTGCGTGCCCCGGTCCCAGACCAGGTTGAACTCGACGTAGCGGCCGCGCCGGTAGAGCTGGAAGGCCCGCTCGCGCTCGCCGTAGGGCATGCCCTGGCGGCGCTCGACGATGGGCAGGTAGGCGCCCAGGAAGGCGTCGCCCACCGACTGCGTCATGGCCAGGCTTTGTTCGAAGCCCAGCTCGGAGAAGTCGTCATAGAACACGCCGCCAATGCCGCGCTGCTCGCCCCGGTGCTGGAGGAAGAAGTATTCGTCGCACCACTGCTTGAAGCGCGGGTACTTGTCGTCGCCGAAAGGCGCGAGCGCATCGCGGCAAGTGCGGTGGAAATGCACCGCATCCTCCTCGAAGCCGTAGTACGGCGTCAGGTCCATGCCGCCGCCAAACCAGCACACCGGCGCCTCGCCTGGGTGGCCGGCGGCGATCATGCGCACATTCATGTGCACGGTGGGCACATAGGGGTTGCGCGGGTGGAACACCAGCGATACGCCCATCGCCTCGAACGGCGCCCCCGCCAGTTCGGGCCGGTGCTGCGTCGCCGACGGCGGCAGCTGCGGCCCGCGCACATGCGAAAAGCCGCAGCCGGCGCGCTCGAACACGCGCCCGCCTTCGAGGATCTGCGTGATACCGTCGCCCTGCAGCAGCTCGCCCGGTGGCTTGCGCCAGGGGTCGACCAGGGCGCGCGCGCCGCCCTCACCCTCCACGGCTTCGAGCGCGCCGATGATGCGCGCCTGCAGGCCGATCAGGTAGGCGCGCACCTGGGCCACGGTGCCTTCGGTGTTGAAGCTTGCGTTCATGCGCTCTTGACGGCGCGGTGGCCAATGTCGCGGCGGTACTGTGCGCCGTCGAAATGGATGCCGCGCGCCACGTCGTAGGCGCGCTGCTGCGCCTGCCGGGCGCTGTCGGCCAGCGCCGTCACGCACAGCACGCGGCCGCCGCTGGTGCGCAGCGCGCCGTCGCCGATCACGGTGGCGGCATGGAACACCATGGCATCGTCGGCCTCGGGCGGCAGGCCGGTGATGGCATCGCCCTTGCGCGGATCTTCGGGGTAGCCGTGCGCGGCCATGACCACGCCCAGCGCCGTACGGCGGTCCCACTGCAGCTCGACCTGGTCGAGCTTGCCGTCGATGGCGGCGCCCAGCAGATCGAGCAGGTCGCTCTTGAGGCGCATCAGGATGGGCTGCGTCTCGGGGTCGCCCATGCGGCAGTTGAACTCGAGCGTCTTGGGGTGGCCTTTGGCATCGATCATCAGGCCAGCGTAGAGGAAGCCGGTGTAGGGAATGCCGTCCTTTTCCATGCCCCGCACGGTGGGCAGGATGATCTCGCGCATGGCGCGGGCGTGCACGTCGGCGGTGACCACGGGGGCGGGTGAATACGCCCCCATGCCGCCGGTGTTGGGGCCTTCGTCGCCGTCCTTGAGGCGCTTGTGGTCCTGGCTGGTCGCCAGGGCGGCGACGTTCTTGCCATCGCACAGCACGATGAAGCTGGCCTCCTCGCCTTCGAGGAACTCCTCGATCACCACGCGGGCACCGCCGTCGTTGTGCGCCACGCCGTATTTGTTGTCGACCAGCATGAAGTCCACCGCGTCGTGGGCCTCCTGCAGCGTCATGGCCACCACCACGCCCTTGCCGGCGGCCAGGCCGTCGGCCTTGATGACGATGGGTGCGCCCAGGCGGTCGATGAAGGCGTGGGCCGCGACCGGGTCAGTGAAGGTGTCGTAGTCCGCCGTGGGAATGCCGTGGCGGCGCATGAAGGCCTTGGAGAACGCTTTGGAGCTCTCCAGCTGCGCGGCCGCCCTGGTGGGCCCGAAGATGCGCAGGCCGTGCGCGCGGAATTCATCGACCACGCCGGCCGCCAGCGGCGCTTCCGGACCGACCACCGTGAGACCGATCTTCTCGGCCTGCGCCCACTCGCGCAGTGCCCGCACGTCGGTGATGGCGATGTTTTCCAGCAGGTGCGACAGCTCGGTCCCGCCGTTGCCCGGCGCGACATACACGCGTGTGACCTTGGGCGACTGGCTGAGCTTCCACGCCATCGCGTGCTCACGCCCACCACCACCAATGACCAAAACCTTCATACCTTACTCCAGAGGTCCGCCGCAAAGCGGCGAGACGCGCCCCCAGGGGGGCAAAGAAAAATGGTGGACAAAAATGCGCATCGTCACAGCGCAGCGTTGTGGAAGACTTCCTGCACGTCGTCCAGGTCTTCCAGCACATCGAGCAGCTTCCGCATGCGCGCGGCGTCTTCGCCTTCGAGCGCGATCGTGACATCGGGGCGCATGGTGACGTCGGCGGCGGCGGCCGTGAGGCCCGCGGCTTCGAGCGCGTGCTTGACGGCCTCGAAGTCGGCCGGGGCCGTGAGCACCTCGATGGCGCCGTCGTCGTCGGTGACCACGTCCTCGGCGCCCGCTTCGAGCGCCACTTCCATGACCCGGTCCTCGTTCGTGCCCGGCGCAAAGATGAGCTGGCCGACCTTCTTGAACTGGAACGCCACCGAGCCCGTCGTGCCCATGTTGCCGCCGTGCTTGCTGAAGGCGTGGCGCACCTCGGCCACGGTGCGCACATGGTTGTCGGTCATGGTGTCCACGATGATGGCCGCGCCGCCGATGCCGTAGCCCTCGTAGCGGATTTCCTCGTAGTGGACACCTTCGGCGTTGCCGGTGGCCTTGTCGATGTTGTACTTGACGCGGTCGGCCGGCAGGTTGGCGGCCTTGGCCTTCTCCACCGCCAGGCGCAGGCGCGGGTTGGCGCCGAGGTCACCGCCACCGGCGCGGGCCGCGACGGTGATCTCGCGGATGATGCGCGTCCAGATTTTTCCGCGCTTTTCGTCCTGGCGCCCCTTGCGGTGCTGGATGTTTGCCCATTTGCTGTGTCCGGCCATGGGATTTCCTTTTGCTATCCTGATTGAATCTACGCCTTCGATTCTACTTTTGTGGACCCACGCCATGGCCGAACCCCTGCTGATTGCCAAGAACACCTCCACCGAATGCCAGCTGCTGCCCGCACTGGCCAACCGGCACGGCCTGATCACGGGCGCCACGGGCACCGGCAAGACGGTGACGCTGCAGACGCTGGCCGAGAATTTCTCGCGCATCGGCGTGCCGGTGTTCATGGCCGACGTCAAGGGCGACCTGACCGGCATCAGCCAGGCCGGCAACATTGGTGAGAAGCTGGCCGCGACGCTCCAAGAGCGCGGCATCGAGCCGCCGCCACCGCAGGCCTGCCCGGCCACGCTGTGGGACGTGTTCGGCGAGCAGGGCCACCCGGTGCGCGCCACCGTCTCGGACATGGGCCCGCTGCTGCTCGGGCGCATGCTGAACCTCAACGAGATCCAGCTCGGCGTGCTCAACGTCGTGTTCAAGGTCGCCGACGACCAGGGTCTGCTGCTGCTCGACCTCAAGGACCTGCGCGCCATGCTGCAGTATGTGGGCGACAACGCCAGCCAGTTCACCACCGCCTACGGCAACATCAGCGCCGCCAGCGTGGGCGCCATCCAGCGTGGGCTGATGCAGATCGAAACCCAGGGGGGCGACCAGTTCTTTGGCGAGCCCATGCTCAACATCCAGGACCTGATGCAGACCGACGGCAACGGCCACGGCATGGTCAACATCCTGGCGGCCGACAAGCTGCTGAACTCGCCGCGCCTGTACGCCACCTTCCTGCTGTGGCTGCTGTCGGAGCTGTTCGAGCAGCTGCCCGAGATCGGCGACCCCGAAAAGCCCAAGCTGGTGTTCTTCTTCGACGAGGCCCACCTGCTGTTCAACGAGGCGCCCAAGGTGCTGATCGAGCGCATCGAGCTGGTGGTGCGCCTGGTGCGCTCCAAGGGCGTGGGCGTCTACTTCGTCACGCAGAACCCGCTCGACATCCCCGACAGCGTGCTCGCGCAGCTGGGCAACCGCGTGCAGCATGCGCTGCGCGCCTTCACCCCGCGCGACCAGAAGGCCGTCAAGGCCACCGCGACGACCATGCGCCCCCACCCGGGCCTGGACATCGAGCGCGCCATCACCGAACTGGCGGTGGGCGAGGCGCTGGTGAGCTTCCTGGACGCCAAGGGCCGCCCGAGTGTGACCGAGCGGGCGTTTGTGCTGCCCCCGGGCAGCCAGCTCGGCCCCATCACGGCGCCGCAGCGCCAGGCCCTGACGGCGGGCTCGCTGGTGGCAGGCGTCTACGAAAAAACGGTGGACCGCGATTCGGCCTACGAAATGCTCAAGGCCCGCGCGGCCAGCGCAGCCCCGGCCAATGGCAAGAACGGCGGCGCGGCAGCTGCGCAAAACGGCGGCGGCGGGCTGATGGGGGGATTCAGCGACGTGCTGTTCGGCAGCACCGGCCCGCGCGGCGGGCAGCGCGACGGCCTGGCCCAGACCATGGCCAAATCTGCCGTGCGCACCATGGGCACCACGCTGGGACGCGAGATCCTGCGCGGTGTGCTCGGCAGCCTGCTGGGCGGTCGCAAGCGCTGAAGCCTGCGCGCTGGCCTGGCCCACAGGCCAGACTGCGCAGCACACAATTCCTGATTTCATAGCTGTCGGCGCTGGACTGGAAAGCGTTTCGGGCCGATTCAACCCCTACCAACCAGAGCGCACGCCGCTGCTGTCGCGCTTGCCGGCCCATCTCCGCCGGCGCCCCAGCCCCAGCCGGTGGGCGCGGTGCAGGCCCAGCTCGCGCGCCGGAGGCAGCGCCGCGGCACTCGCAGCGGTTCATTGCGTAGCTGCGAGCGCTCCGACCCCCTCCGTCAGAGGGATTTTTGGCGCTCAGTAGCTGCCGATATAGTCCTTCTTGCCGACCTCGACGCCGTTGTGGCGCAGGATGGCGTAGGCCGTCGTGGTGTGAAAGAAGAAATGCGGCAGGCCGTAGTTGAAGAGATAGGACGTGCCGCTGAAGCGCTTTTCTTTCGGCGTGCCGGCCTGCGTGACGATCTCGCGCGTGGCGGCACCGTCAAACTTCGCCGGATCGAGCCCGCCGATGAACGCCAGCACGGTGGCGATGCGCGCCTGCAGGTCGGCAAAGCTCTGTTCATTGTCTTCCAGCTTGGGCACCTCAACGCCCGCCAGCCGCGCCGACACACTCTTGGCAAAGTCGCTGGCCACCTGCACCTGGCGCAGCAGCGCAAACATATCGGGGAACAGCCGCGCCTGCAGCAGCGCGTTCGGGTCGATGTTCTTGGCCGTGGCATGCGCCTCGGCCTTGGCCAGCACCTGGCTGAGGCCCCCCAGCATTTGCTGGAAAACGGGAATGGATGCGGTGTAGATGGGGCTGGTCATGGGGTCTTTCGATAGGAATCGGAGGAAATTGCGCGGTTGGCGCGTGCCGGCGCTTGCGCGGGGCGCGCTGATTCTCGCCCGGTTCCACGGGGCGTGAAGCGCCTGCCGCGCTAGACCGCCGGGCGCATCCGGGTAAAGCGCTGCCACAGGCCACGGCCCGGGACGTCGCCCCGGCGACGGGGCGGCCGCGCCGCGCCCGTCTACAGTGCCACCATGAACGCCCCCACCTGCTTCTCGCTCACCACCACCGACCAGGTGGCGCACCTGGTGCTCAACCGCCCCGAAGCGCTCAACACCATGCACCCGACCTTCTGGCGCGAGCTGGACGCGGTGTTGGCGCAGCTGCACCAGGCGGGCGAGGCGCGCGCCCTGGTCCTCAGCAGCACCGGCAAGCATTTCTCGGCCGGCATGGCGCTGGAGGTATTTGGCGGCGCCATCGCGATGGACGACCAGAGCCCCGAGGGGCGCGCGGCCATCTTCGACCTGCTGACCGACATGCAGGCCACCTTCACGCGCATCGAGAACCTGCGCATTCCGGTGATCGCCGCCATCCAGGGCGGCTGCATCGGCGGCGCCGTGGACATGGTCACGGCCGCCTGCCTCCGCTACGCCACGCAGGACGCGTTCTTCTGCATCCAGGAGATCAACATCGGCATGGTGGCCGACGTGGGCACGCTGCAGCGTCTGCCCAAATTGATCCCCCTCGGGCTGGTCAAAGAGCTGGCCTACACCGGCCGGCGCCTGAGCGCACAGCGCGCGCTGCAGCACGGCCTGGTCAACGAGGTGTTCGACACCCAGGGCGCCATGCTCGAAGCCGCCCTGCAATGCGCGCGCGAGATCGCCGCCAAGCCGCCGGTGGCCATCTGGGGCACGAAGCAGGCCGTGAACTACGCGCGCGACCACTCGGTCGACGACAGCCTGCGCCAGATGGGCTGGCTGCAGGGCGCGATCTGGAGCAACCAGCATGTGCGCGAGTCCGTCAGCGCCCTGCAGCACAAGCGCGCCGGCAGTTTTGCGCCGCTCAGCCCGCTGCAGCGCTTCAGCGCGCTGGACTGAGCGCCACCGCGCGCCGTGCCAGCGCGAAAGACATCAAAATCGATAGCTGCCCGCACTTGCTGCACAAGCGCTAGAGGCCTTTTTCACCAAACATTGGGCGATCCGCGCGTATGATCCGGCATCCCCTGCACCACTGCGCCCTGCGACCGAGGATGCCGCCATGACCCTGCTCCCCCATGCCCTGCCCACCTACGACGATGTCGCCGAAGCGGCGTACCGGCTCAAGGGGATGGCGCACCACACCCCCGTGCTGCGCTCGAGCACGGCCGACGCGCAGATGGGCGCGCAGGTCTTCTTCAAGTGCGAGAACCTGCAGCGCACCGGCGCCTTCAAGTTCCGCGGCGCCTTCAACACCCTGGCCCAGTTCAGCGACGCGCAGCGCCGGGGCGGCGTGCTGGCGTTCTCGGCCGGCAACCACGCCCAGGCCATTGCGCTGGCGGCCCAGCTGCTCGACATGCCGGCGGCCATCGTCATGCCCGAGGACGCCCCCGCCAGCAAGATGGCCGCCACGCGCGGCTACGGCGCCCAGGTCGTCACCTACAACCGCTACACCGAAGACCGCGAGGCCATCAGCCGTCGCCTGGCGCAGGAGCGCGGCATGACGCTGGTGCCGCCGTTCGACCATGCGCAGGTCATCGCCGGCCAGGGCACGGCGGCCAAGGAGCTGTTCGAGGAGGTGCCCGACCTCGACTACCTGTTCGTCTGCCTGGGCGGCGGCGGCCTGATGGCCGGCAGCCTGCTGGCGGCCCGGACGCTGGCACCGCAATGCAAGGTGGTCGGCGTGGAGCCCGAGGCCGGCAACGACGCCCAGCAGTCGCTGCGCGCCGGCCACATCGTGCGCATCGACACGCCCCGCACCATCGCCGACGGCGCGCAGACGCAGGCCCTGGGCGAGCTCACCTTCCCGATCATCGCGGCCCACGCCGAAGACATCGTCACGGTGAGCGACGCGCAGCTCATGCAGGCGCTGCGCTTCTTTGCCGAGCGCATGAAGACCGTGGTCGAGCCCACCGGCGCGCTGGCCTGGGCCGGTGCCTGCCACGGCGGCCTGGACCTCCGCGGCGCGCGCGTGGGCGTCGTCGTCAGCGGCGGCAATGTCGACCTTTCCCGCTATGCGCGCTTTCTGGCAGACTGATCCAGCGCGCCTGGCCCCGCCCTCCTCTTTCACCTTGAACACCACAGGCAACAGAGCCCTATGAGCAACGTCCACGTCATCACCCACCCGCTGGTGCAGCACAAACTGACCCTAATGCGCCGCAAGGACGCCAGCACCAACAGCTTTCGCCGCCTGCTGGGCGAGCTGAGCACCCTCATGGCCTACGAGGTCACGCGCGACATGCCGCTGCAGGACTTCGAGGTCGAGACCCCCATGGAGACCATGACCGGCAAGGTCATCGACGGCAAGAAGCAGGTACTGGTCTCCATCCTGCGCGCCGGCAATGGCTTCCTCGACGGCATGCTCAACGTGATCCCCGGGGCGCGCGTGGGCCACATCGGCCTATACCGCGACCCGGCCACGCTGCAGCCCGTGGAGTACTACTTCAAGATGCCCTCGGAAATGCAGGAGCGCGACATCATCGTGGTCGATCCGATGCTGGCCACGGGCAACTCGGCCGCGGCCGCCGTCACGCGCCTCAAGCAAACCCAGCCCAAGTCGATCAAGTTCGTCTGCCTGCTGGCCGCCCCCGAGGGCATCGCCACGCTGCAAAAAGCGCACCCCGACGTGGCGATCTACACCGCCGCGATCGACCGCGAGCTCAACGACCATGGCTACATCCTGCCGGGCCTGGGCGACGCGGGCGACCGCATCTTCGGCACGAAATAACCTTTAAATCCATGCTGCGCCTGCGTTGAAAGCTCTCATTTTTGAAGCTTTCATCCTTGCCGCCAAGGATGCCGGACCTGGCACGGGTACCGTTCACTTTGCGTCAGCGCGGGGCACGGCCGCTTTCGCAGCTCCAAACCCCTGGGAAAGGTCCCTTGATCAGCAGGGCCCTGGCTCTTCCTTGCTTGCCTGCACTGCCGTGGCAGCACGCAGCAATTCTGTGTGCTGCCCCAGCATCGGGGCGGCAAAGGGGTCTGGTCCCGGCGTACGGTCAAACTTGATCGCGCGCGTGAAGCCGCGGTAGGAACCCAACGCAGGGTGCTCAAACGTGGCCACCATGTCTTCGGCCACCACCTGCGGATGGTCAAACATGTCTTCCACCGTGCGGGCGGCCGCGCACGGCACCCCATCCCCAAAGAGTGCCTCCCACTCCAGTGCCGTCTGCGCTGCCAGCGCCTGGTGCAGCATCGGCACCAGCGTGGCATGGTGCTCGGCCCGCTTGCGCACGGTGTCATAACGTGCATCTGCCCCTACCTCTGGCAGCCCCACCTTGTCACACAGCGCGGTCCAGAAGTGCGGCGTGTTGGCGGAAATATAGAGATAGCCCTCCTTGGTCGGATGAATGCCGGTGATGCCGCCGGAGCGCATATCCCGCCCGACGGCACGGGGCTCACCCTCCGCCCACACCAGACGCGCCGACTGCATGGTGAGCGCCGCGCGCAGCAGCGACACCCCGACATGCTGGCCACGCCCGCTTCTCTCGCGTTCGTACAGCGCAGAGGCAACCCCCGACGCCACCAGCGCCGAGGCGTAGTAATCAACCACGGAGCCATAGAGAATTTCAGGGGCGCCTCCCGCCTTGCCTTGCAAAGCGCACATGCCGGTCATGGTTTGCAGCACCTGGTCATAGCCGGCCTTGTCCTTGAGCGGACCTTCGTCGCCATAGCCCGTCACACTGCAATAGACCAGGCGCGGGTTGATCTCCGTCAGCTGCTCGAACGCAATGCCCAGCCTTGCAGGTACGCTGGGCCGGAAGTTGTGCACCAACACGTCGGCCGTGCGCACCAGCTCCATCAGCGTGGCGTGGTCGCCGGGCTGCTTGAGGTCCAGCACCATGCCCAGCTTGCTGCGGTTGACGCCAATGAACGCACGGCTTTCGGCCTCCAGTGTCGACGGGTACTTGCGCAGGTTGTCGCCCACCGGGGGTTCGATCTTGATGACATCCGCGCCCTGATCCGCCAGCAGCGAACACCCATACGGCCCCGCGATGTAGGCGCTCAGGTCGAGTACGCGCAATCCGCTCAAAGGCCCGGCAGGTCCGCTTCGCACAGGCAGGGTGTTTTCGCCATCATCGGACTTGGAACGCATCAAAATCTCCGCTCAATACACAAATGGGCCGCTCAATGCATCACCTTAGTCGGCGACGATGTTTTGCTGCTTGGCCAGCTTCTTCCAGCGCTCCACATCCTGCGCGATCACCCGGGAAAACTGGGCCGGGCTGACCGTCGTGGCAATGGCGCCTTCCCGCAGGAAATTGGCGATCATCTGCGGCTTCGACAAAGCCTGGTTCACAGCGGCATTGAGCTTGTTCACGATGTCTGGCGGCGTGCCAGCCGGTGCCAGCAGGCCCCACCACAGATCGAATTCATAGCCTGGGATCACTGTCGACATCGGCGTCAGCTCCGGTGCGACGGGGCTCGGCGCCAAACTGGTGATGCCGATCGCACGCAGCTTGCCACCACGCACCATCGGCAGGATCGACGGTCCGCTCGAGACCATCAGTTGCGTCTGGTTGCCCACGAGGTCGGTCACCGCCGGTCCCTGTCCCTTGTAAGGCACGTGCGTGATGTCAAAGCCTGGCACCTGCGCGCGCATCAGTTCGGTGGCGAAATGGTTCACGCTGCCGGTGCCTGACGAGGCGTAGTTGAACTTGCCGGGGTTGGCCTTGACCAGCCTGAGCAGATCGGCCGGCGTCTTGGCCTCGAAGTCATTGCTGACCGCTACGATGAACGGCCCTTTTGCAAACATCGCCACGGGCGCAAAGCTTTTGACCGGGTCAAAGGGCAGCTTCGTTTGTATGGCCGCATTCGTCGTCATGCTCGAAGACACGGCCACCAGCGTGTAACCGTCGGGCGCGGCTTTCGCGACAGAAGCGGTGCCGGTATTGCCACTGGCCCCGGGGCGGTTGTCCACGATGACGGGCTGTTTGAGTGCATCGCCCATCTCCTTGGCCACTTGGCGCGCAAACACATCGTTCGAGCCGCCTGCAGGGTAAGGAACCACCATGGTGATGGGCTTGCTGGGATAGCTGCCCTGTGGCTGCGCCTGTACGGCCCCGGCCATCAGTCCAAGGCCTGCCAGCGCCGCCGCAATGGCAGTGCGGTGATGTTTCGCAATGTTGTTTTTCAATGTTGTCTCCTGAGGATGGTGGATAAAGCGCGTTCTTCGCGAGGCGCCAAGGGGCTTGAACAAATATCAATGCGGGTGGGCGGAGGGCAGCAGCCCGAGACTGCGCGCGCCCTCGACGATGGCGTGGGCACGCCGTACAAAAGGCGCATCCACCATCTTGCCGTCAACGACGTAGGCGCCTACAGCGTCCGCTTCCGCCGCGCTCGCGGCTTGCACCACCTTGAGTGCGTGCGCAATCTCTTCGTTCGACGGTCGATACACCTCGTTGGCCAGCGCCACCTGGCTCGGGTGGATGCAGGTCTTACCCAAGAAGCCCAGTCGCTTTGAAAGCTGCGCCTCCGCCACAAAGCCTTCGGTATCCTGGATGTTGGCAAAGGCGCCGTCGTACGCATACACCCCGGCTTCCGCGGCCGCCATGCGCACCGCGAACATCGCCTGCTGGATGGCCGCAGGCTCACGGCGCGCGATGCCCAGCGGTTCGAACAGGTCGCCCAGACCCAATTGCAGGCCCACCACGCTGGCATGTGCGCCAGCCAGTTCCGCGGCAATGCGCAGGGCCCTCGGAGACTCAATATTCAACAGCAGACGCGGCGGCTGAAAACACCCATTGGCGCGCGCGGCCTGTTCGACCTGCGCAGCCGCGGCTCGCACCTGGTCGGTGTTTTCCGGCTTGGGCAGGTTCACGATGTGCACGCCGGGCTGCACCACGGCCGCGATGTCGGCTTCGAAGTGCACCGTGTCCATGGCATTCACACGCACGATGAGGGTCTTGCCGTGGTTCGGTGGCAGCTGCGCACGCAGGAAATCTCTCAGCAATGCGCGCGCCTGCGCTTTGCGGGACTCTGCCACGGCGTCTTCCAGGTCGAAAGACAAACTGTCGGCCAAGCCCTGCAGGGCTTTGGCAAAGAGTTCGGGGCGCGATCCGGGGACAAACAGCTTGCTTCTCATGGCCTGCATTGTGCTCAGACAAAAGCAAAGAAATGCATGCATATTCTTGGATCAAATGACAGAAAATCTATGTTTATGGAAACCAGCTACCTGCACAGCTTCCTGCTGGTCGTGGAGTCCGGCTCGATGTCGGAAGCCGCGCGCCGCCTGAACATCACGGCTTCTGCCGTGGCCCAGCAGATCCGAACGCTCGAGCGCGAATTCAACGTCACCTTGCTGGCCCGTGCCGGGCGCACGGTGCTCCCTACGCCCGCAGGGCACCGTCTCGCCCAACGCGCCCCGCTTCTGCTGCGGGAGCTGACGGAAACCAAGGCCACGGTGCACAGCGAAGACACGGCCGGAGAACTGTTGATTGGCACCATCAACACCGCCATGCACAGCCTGCTGCCCGACATCCTGGCGCGTTTTGTGCAGAAATGCCCAGAGGTGAAGGTCTTCCTTCAATCCGGCACCACGAGGGACCTGTACCAAGCGGTGCAACAGGGGGATCTGGACGCGGCCATCTGCCTTTATCCATCGTTTCCACTGGCCAAGACCTTTGACTGGACGCTGCTGCGCGAAGAGCCGCTGGTGCTGCTGGCGCCGAGCCGCCTCGCGGGGCAAGACCCGCACGCGCTGCTGCGCACACAGCCACTGATCCGCTATGACCGCAGCCTGGGCGGCGGGCAGCTGGCGGACCGCTACCTGCACGCCGCGCACATTGCGCCGCAAGAGCGCTTCGAGCTCAGCTCGCTGGTGGCGATTGCCATGATGGTGGACCGCGGGCTGGGCGTCTCGCTGGTGCCGGATACCGCCCTGCCCCTGCTCGATAGCCAGCGCGTGGTGCGCATTCCATTGCCGCTGCAATCGCAGGCCCGCCGCTTCGGCGCGATGTGGCTGCGCTCATCCGCACGGCTGCCTCTGATCCACCAGCTGGTGGACTGCGCGCGCAGGGTCGTGGCACTGCGCGGCGGCCCACGCAATGCGCCGCCCACTGGTTAAATTTCAAGCCAAACCGGACTCTAGCGCCTATCCATCAAGCGTTGGAAGCTATCAATCCAGTAGTGCTGGAGCGGTTACCTGGCCTACGCTGCGGCCCGGTTTTCCGTGCGTGGGCGCGGCGGTGGCCTTGCAAACAAGGCAGGCTGCATTTACATTAGAATCGTCTAAATTAGATAAATCTAATTAATCCGCAAGATGGAACTGAACCCAAAAGACCGCCTGTTCCTGCAAGAAGGCGCGGACAAGGCAGCCGCCCTGTTGCGCGCGCTTGGCAATGGGCATCGACTGCTCGTGCTGTGTCTCCTGATCGAGCATGGCGAATTGCCGGTGGGCGCGCTGCTAGAGCAGGTGGAACTGAGCCAGTCTGCGCTGTCGCAGCACCTCGCCAAACTGCGCGACGAAGGGCTGGTGGCGTTCCGGCGCGAGTCGCAGACCTTGTACTACCGCATTGACAACCCCGATGTGGAAAAGCTCGTGGCCACACTCAAGGCCATCTTTTGTCCCTGAACAGTCTCAACCCAGGCAATGACAAGGAAATCAATATGTCACTCCAGCCCCTTTCCCCCCAGGCGGCCCGGCAACTCATCGTGGACGGCGCCGTGTTGATCGACATCCGCGCCGCCGATGAGAATGCGCGCGAACGCATCGCACAGGCGCGCCATGTGCCCATGGAGCAGTTGGCAAGCCAAGCGCTGGCCACTGGCGCAGCCCGCGCGGTCATCTTCCATTGCCGCTCCGGCAACCGCACGCGGATGAACGCCCAAGCCCTGGCCGCCAGCACGCCCGGCGATGCCTATGCGCTCGAAGGTGGACTGGACGCCTGGAAGCAGGCCGGTCTGCCCGTCGTGGCCGATGCCACTCAGCCGCTCGAGTTGTCGCGCCAGGTGCAGATTGCCGCCGGCTCCATGGTTGTGCTCGGCGCGGTGCTGGGCGCCACCGTTTCACCGTGGTTCCATGCGCTGTCGGGCTTCGCCGGCGTGGGCCTGGTGTTCGCGGGCATTTCGGGTTTCTGCGGACTGGCGCGCGTGCTCATGGCGATGCCGTGGAACCGAAAGGCGCTGGCCCGGTGAGCGGCCTGTTGCGGCGTTAATGCCCGCTTGCCATGAAAAAACCGCCGGTGGAGGCATGCCCCCGGCGGTTTTTTTGGTGTGGCAACTGCCCCAAAGCCCAGTGCTTCGGCGCAGCGCCGGCGGCATCAATACACGTCGTGCTGCGTGTTGTTGACGTTGAAGTGACCCGTGGGCGTGATGAGGCGCGGGTCCTTGATCACGGCCTTGAGCTTGAGCGTTTTGTCGTCCACGACCACCAGGGCAGACGCCTTGTCCTTGGCAGACCACACCGCAAACCACACTTCGTCGCCGTTCTTGTTGAATTCGGGCTGCACGACGCGCTTGGCACCGCCGTCGTCGGGCAGGCCGGCCCACTCGGCGATCGGCAGCACGGTGTAGCCCTTGTCGAGGGCGTTGATGTCGAACACCACGACCGACTGCGACAGCTTGGTGTCGGGGTTCAGCGGGGCGTCCGAGTACAGGTGCTTGGACTTGGGGTGGCTCTTGATGAACAGCGCGCCGCCACCCGGGCCCTTGAGCTTGGCAACCTCCTTGAAGGCGTACTGCTTGTGCTTCTTGGGGTCGGTGCCGATCAGCGAGATGGTTTCATCGCCCAGGTGGCCGGTGGCCCAGACGGGACCGAACTGGGGGTGGATGAAGTTGGCGCCCCGGCCGGGGTGCGGGATCTTGCCCACTTCCACCAGGCCGGCGAGCTTGCCGTCCTTGGCGTCGATCGCAGCGATCTTGTTGCTGTTGTTGGCGGCCACCATGAAGTAGCGCTTGGACGAGTCCCAGCCGCCGTCGTGCAGGAAGCGCGCCGAGCCGATTTCGGTTGTCTTGAGCGATTCGAGGTTGGAGTAGTCCACCATCAGCGTCTGGCCCGTTTCCTTGACGTTGACGATGAATTCGGGCTTGTAGTGCGAGGCCACGATGGCGGCCACGCGCGGCTCGGGGTGGTACTCCTGCGTATCGACGGTCATGCCGCGCGTGGAGACGATCTTCTTGGGCTCGAGCGTGTCGCCGTCCATGATCACGTACTGAGGCGGCCAGTAGGCGCCGGCAATGGCGAGCTTGTCCTCGAAGCCCTTGAACTTGGAGGTGTCGACCGAGCGCGCTTCCAGGCCGATGCGGATCTCGGCCACGTTGTCGGGCTTGGGCAGCCACAGGTCGATCATGTTGACGCGGCCGTCGCGGCCGATCACGAACAGGTAGCGGCCGGACGCCGAGGTGCGCGTGATGTGCACCGCATAGCCGGTCTTGACGATGTTGATGATCTGCTTGGTGTCGCCGTCGATCAGTGCCACCTCGCCGGTGTCGCGCAGCGTCGTCGAGAAGATGTTGGCGATGTTGTAGCTGTTCATCTTCTTGGTGGGCCGGTCCTTGGGCGCCACCGAGACCTTCCAGGTCTTCTTCATGTCCGCCATGCTCCACTCGGGCGGCTGGGGCGGATCTTGCTGGATGTAGCGGGCCATCATGTCCACGTCCGCCTCGGTCATCTCACCCGAGGTCTGCCAGTTGGGCATGCCGGCGGGGGAGCCGTAGGCGATGAACACCTTGAGGTAATCCGTGCCCTTGGCCAGCGTCAGGTCGGGCGTGAGCGGCTTGCCGGTGGCCCCCTTGCGCAGCACGCCGTGGCAGCCGGCGCAGCGCTCGAAATAGGTCTGCCGGGCCTTGTCGAACTCGGCCTGCGTCATCTTGGGCGCCTTGGGGTTCGTGCTCTGGTACATCGGCTCGTCTGCCAGGGGCGAAGAGCCGGCCTGGTAATTCATTTCTGCGGGCGTCACGCCCTCGGCCTTGTGTTGCGCCCAGGCTGTCAACGCCAGTGTGGTCATTGCCAGGGCAGCAATGCGCGCCAGCTTGCGGGTTGTCATGAAAAGACTCCTAGTGGTGCCGCCGCCCGAATTGCCTCGCCCGCGTGGGGAGCGCCCGCCGCGGGCTGCGACGATGCGGTGCCAGCGGGTCAATGGCATTATTCCCAGGAGGTGTAGGGGTATTGTTTGACCTGGAGCAAAGGGCCATCCGATATGACCTTTTAACGACAGTGCAGGTGCTGCGGTCCCGCCCGGCCGTGGCGCGCAGTTGGCGGAGGAACCGAATTACCCGGCCACCACGTGGCATTCGCGGCGCAGCAGCGCCAGCGCTTCCTGCTGCGCGCCCACGCGGTCGCTGCACAGCGTTGCCTGCGACTCCTGCACGAAGCTGCTCCACAGGGCCAGGTAGCTGTCCGCCCAGGCCTGCGGCGCATGCTGGCGGATGAAGGCGGTGGCGCGCTCGGCGTCGAAGCCGCTCCTGTCGATCTTGCGCAGCAGCGCCGTGGCGCTTTTTTCCGTGAGCAATGTTTTCTTGGGCATACCCGCAGCCAGGCAGACGAACAGCGTGAGCAGCGCATGCTCGTCTTGGCGGCCCTCGGTGGCCTTGTCCCAGGTCTTGCTGGCGGGCGCCGGTGCTTCGTCCAGCCCATCGGCACCGTCCAGGGCGGCGCCTTCGGCCAGTGCGCGCTCGTAGTCGTCCACGTCGGCCAGCGGATCGTCCTGCAGGAAGTAGCGCGCGCGCAGACGGCCCAGGGGGCGCAGCAGTGCGCGCTGCTGCTTGTCGCTGCTGGCCAGCAGCAGCGCGCAGTCGGCGCGCACCGCCTCGCACTGCGCCTGCACCAACGCGTGCCAGGGCGCGGGCAGCTGCGGCGGCAAAGCCACCGCGGGCGCCGCAAGCGCCGCGCCGGCAGCGCGCTTGCGCTGCGCCGCCAGGGCCTTTTCGAGCGCCGCCGCAGTGGGCCAGCCCGTGGACCGGGGCGCGAGGGCGCGCCACAGCAGCGCGGTGCGGATGACGGACTCGGCGTCGGTGCCGGCCTCTTCCAGGTCGCCGGCGTCGAGCTGGCAGCGCGCGGCAAGCCACAGCGCCGCGCCCACGGCCTCGGCAATTTCGCTGCGGCGGGCCAGTTCGGCGCGGTAGTCGGCATGGCTGCGCAGCGACCAGATCGCCAGCAGCGGCGTCTGCGCCTCGGCATGGCCGACCATGCCGAAGTGGCTGCTCTCGGGCATGGCAATCAGGCGCTTGAGCATGTCGGAGCCGCTTTTGGAGCGCGACAGGAACGAGTGCTCGCGCAGTGCCTCGGCGGCCTGCTGCAGGTCGCCGCCGCTGCTCTCCTGCAGGCACAGGCTGACCAGGCTGACCATGCGCTCGCGTGCCTTTTCCAGCTCGGGCCGCAGGAATTCGCTGCCAAAATAGCGCGCGATCTGCACCATGCCCTTGGGCGCGTCGGCGTCGATGGCAGCCAGCTTGGCCGCGTCGATGATGCCGTGCTGCACGCCATAGGCCAAGGCTTTTTCAAAGTACGGGCGGGCGTCGTGCAGCGACAGCGCCGAGGCGGAAGGTGTCGTGTCCATCGCGCTAGATCGCCGATTCCTCGTCGGACGTGCGCGCCGCCGGCGTGGCCTTGCCGCGGTCGGTGTCGCTGGTCTCGAACTTGCCGTCGTCCTCTTCGGCGTGCTCGTCGCCCTCGTCCAGGCCCAGATCGTGGGCGCGGGCCTTGGCCCGCAGCACCAGCAGCATCTCGATGAACAGGTCGCGGCATTCGTAGCGCAGCAGCCAGGCCAGCTGCATCCAGTCGCGGTCGGCGACCTCGTCCTGTTCGACGCGGGGGCGCACATAGGCAGAGGCCAGCAGTTCGTCGTCGCTCAGCATCAGTCCATAGTCTTCGGTCGCATCGAAGGTCCCGGTGCGCGCAAAGGCCTCGATGCGGCTCCACTTCTCGGTGAAATAGTTGGCCAGGGCTTCGCTGCCGCCTTCGAGGTCGCCAATGGCGTTGAGGAACTCGACGGTGTCGGCACCGTCGCGGAAGACCACGGCGTTGACCATGCTGCGCAGGTGCGTGTGCGTGAGGTCCTTGTATTGCTTCTCCAGCACCATGGCGCGCGCGAACTGCTCGGGCGTGACCAGCAGGTTGACAACGGACTCTTTCGAGTCGTCGTACTCGCGCATCACGGCCAGCACGTCCTTGGGCGCGAGCTGGTCGAGCACCACCATCAGGGCGCGGTCGCCCTCGGTGTCGGCCAGTTCGGATAGGGCCGCCTCGGCGCCCACGATGTCGCCTGCGGCGATCAGGCTGGTGGTTTGGGTGATCAGTGCCAGGTGGTTCATGTCAGTCCTTGCGCTCGAAGCCCTGCTCGGCCAGCCAGTCGGCGCTGGCCTCCTCGCGGCTGCGGCTGGTGTGCGGGTCGCGCGCGTCGTCGGCGCTCAGGGCGCTGAAGTCGTCGTCGTGCTCGGCGGCCTCTTCGTCGGCATCGTCCCCGTCGTCGTCGGCGCCGGCGGCCACCGGCGCCATGCGGGCCTGCTGGTGCAGGTATTCCAGCGCGGCGGCCACGGTCATGAAGCTGGCGCCCTGCGGTTCGCGCAGCACGGTCTGCGCCAGGCTGGCGGCCCAGGGTTCCAGGGTGACCGCGTGCCCCAGGCTGTGCCAGTCGGGCAGCTTGTCGGCGTGCAGGCCGAGCACCTGCTCCATGGCCGCAGGCTTGCCGAAGCGAAAGCCCTGGTGGAAGACCACAGCCACCATCTCGGGGCTGAACTCCATCATTTGCACCAGGAAGCCGATTTCGCTGCGCTTTTGCGCCAGGCGCTTGCGCAGCACGTCCTTGCCTTCGGAGTCGGAGATCAGGTCGTCGAGCTCGGCCTGGTAGGCCTTGCGCAGGTCATAAAAGTAGGGGGACAGTTTCACGAGGGAAGAAAACTCTTTGTGTAGTTGTGCCAGATTTCCCGCGCTGTCTCGAGCGGGTCGTCGAGCAGGTTGCGGCGGCGGTTGTCGTCGTAGGCGGTGCGCAGCGCATCGTCCGACAGCACTTCGTAGGCCTTCTGCACCGCGCGGAAACGCTCGGCAGCGTCCGCCGCCGGGTTCCTGTCGGGGTGGTAGAACGACGCCTTCTGGCGAAAGGCCTTCTTGATGTCGGCCAGCGATGCATGGGCGCCCAGCCCGAGGGCGGTGTAGTGGTCTGTCATGGAGCAGTGGGCACGGCAGGCGTCAATCCGTCAGCCCCACGAACACGTTTTGCACGTCGTCGTTGGCGTCGATGGCGGCGAGGAAGGCTTCCACCTCTTCGAGGTGCTCAGCGCTCAGGCTCGCCGCGCTGATGGGGTTCTTAGCCTTGTAGCCGAGCTTGGCCGACAGCACGGTGAAGCCCTGGGCGGGCAGTGCGCGGCTCACCACTTCGAGGTCGCTAGGGTCGGTCAGGAACAGCGTGCTGCCCTCTTCCTCACCGGGCTCGAAGTCTTGCGCGCCGGCCTCGATGGCGGCCAGCTCCGGGTCGGCGCCCGCGGCGGCAGGCTCGGCTTCGATCATGCCCACATGGTTGAAGTCCCAGGCCACAGCGCTCATCTGGCCCTTGCGGAACAGCACGCGCATTTCCGGCGCGGTGCGTTTCACGTTGTCCGTCAGGCACTCGACCATCACCGGCACCTGATGCGGCGCAAAACCTTCATAGATCACGTGCTCGAGATGGACGGCGTCGGCGCCCGTGCCCGAGCCCTTCTTGATGGCGCGCTCAAGCGTTTCCTTGGGCATCGAGACCTTGCGGGCCTGCTCCAGCACCAGGCGCAGGCGTGAGTTGCCGGCGGGATCGGCGCCACCGCGCGCGGCGACCATGATTTCCTTGGCCAGCTTGCCAAACAGCTTGCCTCTGGCATCTGCGGCCTGTGCTTTACCTTTTGCTTTCCACTGGGCGCCCATGGCGGATGTTCCTTGGTGTTGCGGCGCACCAAGGCGCCTGGCGGGGTTGGATGGAACGGCGTGCAGAGGCGCCTTGCAGGCAAAACGCGGTGCACAGCCGAACCTTGTAGAGTACCACCATGGCTCCGCCGAGCCGGCGGTGTGTCCTTTGGCGAGAATGCCGGCACTTTCCCTTCCTGTCACCCAACCCGACGGAGTCTTCTTGCTCAACACCCTGTGGCTGGGTTTTTTCATCACCGCCGCCCTCGCCGCCCTCGCCCAATGGCTGCTGGGCGGCAACGCCCAGATCTTCGCCGCCATGGTGGAGGCGCTGTTTGCCATGGCCCGGCTGTCGGTCGAGGTGATGGTACTGCTGTTCGGCACGCTCACGCTGTGGCTGGGCTTTTTGCGCATTGCCGAGCGCGCCGGCATCGTGGATGCGCTCGCGCGCTGGCTGGCGCCACTGTTCCGGCGGCTGATGCCGGACGTGCCCAGCGGCCACCCGGCGCTGGGCCTGATGACGCTGAACTTTGCGGCCAACGCGCTGGGGCTCGACAACGCGGCCACGCCCATGGGCCTCAAAGCCATGCGGGCGCTGCAGGAGCTCAACCCCCGGCCCGACACCGCCACCAACGCGCAGATCCTGTTCCTGGTGCTCAACGCCTCGTCGCTCACGCTGCTGCCCGTGAGCATCTTCATGTACCGCCTGCAGCAGGGCGCGCCCGACCCGACGCTGGTGTTCCTGCCGATCCTGCTGGCCACGTCGGCGTCGACCCTGGCGGGGCTGCTGAGCGTGGCGCTGGTGCAGCGCCTGCCGCTTTGGAGCCCGGTGGTGCTGGCCTACCTGCTGCCGGTGGCGCTGGGGCTCGCCGGCTTCATGGCGCTGCTGGCCTCGCTGAGCGCGGCGGCGCTGGCGGCGCTGTCTGCGCTGCTGGGCAACCTGACGCTGTTCGCGCTGGTGCTGCTGTTCGTCGGCGTGGGCGCGTGGCGGCGGGTGCCGGTGTACGAGGCCTTCATCGACGGCGCCAAGGAGGGTTTTGACGTCGCCCGCGGCCTGCTGCCCTACCTGGTGGCCATGCTGTGCGCAGTCGGCGTTTTCCGCGCCTCGGGCGCGCTTGGCTATGGGCTGGACGCCATCCGCTGGTGCGTGCAGTGGCTGGGCATGGACGCGCGCTTTGTCGATGCGCTGCCTACGGCGCTGGTCAAGCCGTTTTCGGGCAGCGCGGCGCGCGCCATGCTGATCGAAACCATGCAAAGCCAGGGCGTGGACAGCTTTGCCGCGCTGGCCGCCGCCACGGTGCAGGGCAGCACCGAGACCACGTTCTATGTGCTGGCGGTGTACTTTGGCGCCGTCGGCGTGCAGCGCGCGCGCCACGCGGTGGGGTGCGCGCTGCTGGCCGAGCTGGCGGGCGTCGTGGCCGCCATCGCGGTGTGCTACCGCTTCTTTGGCTGACATTCAAAGCCAAATCGGCCTGCAACCCTTAACCGTAAAGCGCAAGCAGCTCTCTATTCGATAGCACACTGGCGCCCGCGCGGACGCTGGCGGTCAGCGCTCGGGCGCGATCGCGTCGGCCCAGTCGTAGAGCGCGCCCAGAATCTCTTCGGCACGCTCGTCGGCGGTTTCGGAGAGCTGGTCGATTTCGCTGAACAGCTGCTCCACGGTGCGCGCGCCGCCGGCGCCGTCGAACAGGCGCGCCGCGCGGTGCGCATCCCAACGCTCGACCTCCTCGGGCGAGAGGGTCGCGGCAAAGTTGCGCGCACGGTAGCGGAACAGCAGCTCGGTCAGGCGCGGATCGTCGAAGCCCGTGCGTGCGCGCGCGAGCTGCTCGCCGGACAGTGCGCGCAGCTCATTGAGGCGGCGGCGGTCGTTGTTGCCGACGAAGCCGCCGTACAGGTCCTGTTCCACATCGGGCGCCCCGCCCTCGTCTTTCGGGCGGGCGAACACGGCGGGCCAGATCGCGCTCATGTCGGGCAGGTCGCGGGCCGCCTGCGCGTGCGCCATCGCCTGGTCCATGTCCAGGCCCCAGCGCTGCGCGAGGGCGGGCGTGAGCGTGTTGAGGTTGCCCACCACCATGGGCGACTTGTTCAGGTGCACGGTCTTGATGGGCAGGCGCGCAACGCCTTCGGGCAGATCCGCCGAGCGCGTGAACATGCGCAGGCGCAGCGTGTCGGTGTCGAGCGTGGCCAGTTCGCGCGGGTCGTGCGCCAGGTCCCAGGCGATGATCTCGTTCTTGTTGGTCGGGTGGCTGGCCAGCGGCCACATCACGGCGAGGCACCCGCGCTCGGCGGGGAACATGCCCGACACGTGCAGAAAAGGCCGCGCCGTCAGCGCCGTGGCGGGCAGGCGCAGCTCGGCGGCGACGCGGTCCTTCTTGTGCAGGCCGAGCGCAAAGTCGAACAGCTTGGCGTTGTGCTGGCGCACCAGCCGCGCCAGCGCAATGGTGGCGCGCACGTCGGAGAGCGCATCGTGCGCGGCCTCGTGCAGCAGGCCGTTGGCGCGGCTCAGGTCTTCGAGCCTGAAGCTCGGCGTGCCGTCCTCCTTGGTCGGCCAGGCGATGCCGTCGGGCCGCAGCGCGTAGGCCATGCGCACCACATCAAGCAGATCCCAGCGGCCGCACTGGTTCTGCCATTCGCGTGCATAGGGGTCGATGAGGTTGCGCCAGAACATGAAGCGCGTGATCTCGTCGTCAAAGCGCAGGGTGTTGTAGCCCACGCCGATGGTGCCCGGCTGCGCCATCTCGGCCTCGATGCGGGCGGCGAACTCGCGTTCGGAGACGCCGCGGTCCCAGGCGATCTGCGGCGTGATGCCGGTGATCAGGCACGACTGCGGGTCCGGAAGGTAGTCGTTCGCGGGCTGGCAATACAGCATCAGCGGCGCGCCGATCTCGTTGAGATCGGCATCGGTGCGGATGGCGGCGAACTGCGCCGGCCGGTCGCGCCGGGTGTCGGCGCCAAAGGTTTCGTAGTCGTGCCAGAGAAAGGTGTGTGGGGACATGGCGCGGCGCCAAGGCGCTCTCAAACAGCAATGGGCCGAATGTAACCGCAGGCGCGGCATCCGACCCGAATGTGGGTGTTTTTGGCCTCCAGCGCTTACCCATCCAGCGCTGGCAGCTATGCTAAAAATAGCAACAAAAAAGCCAGCAACCGAAGTTGCTGGCCCTGGGCGCGCAGCCCCCGCGCGCCGGTGGCGCCGCCGTCAATCGGCCGTGGCCTCTTCGGGCTCGGCCGGCTCGGACTTGGCCGAGCGGTCCTTCTTGGGCAGCGGCTGGATGTCCAGCACCACCTCGGAGGTTTCCACGCCCTTGTCGTCGGTCTTAAGCTCGATGTCCACCGTCAGGCGCCCGCCGTCTTGCAGGCGGCCGAACAGCAGCTCGTCGGCCAGGGCACGGCGGATGGTGTCCTGGATCAGGCGCTGCATCGGCCGTGCGCCCATGAGCGGGTCGAACCCCTTCTTGGCCAGGTGCTTGCGCAGCTTGTCGGTGAAGGTAACCTCGACCTTCTTCTCGGCCAGCTGCTGCTCGAGCTGCAGCAGGAACTTGTCGACCACGCGCAGGATGACGTTCTCGTCGAGCGCCTTGAAGTTGACGATGGCATCGAGCCGGTTGCGGAACTCGGGCGTGAACAGGCGCTTGATGTCGGCCATCTCGTCGCCCGCCTGGCGCGGGTTGTTGAAGCCGATGGTTGCCTTGTTCATGGTCTCGGCGCCCGCGTTCGTCGTCATGATGATGATGACGTTGCGGAAGTCGGCCTTGCGCCCGTTGTTGTCCGTCAGCGTGCCGTGGTCCATCACCTGCAGCAGCACGTTGAAGATGTCCGGGTGCGCCTTCTCGATCTCGTCGAGCAGCAGCACGGCGTGCGGCTTTTTGGTGATGGCCTCGGTCAGCAGGCCCCCCTGGTCAAAGCCCACATAGCCGGGTGGCGCGCCGATCAGGCGGCTCACGGCATGGCGCTCCATGTACTCGGACATGTCGAAGCGGATCAGCTCGATGCCCAGGATGTAGGCCAGCTGCTTGGCGGCTTCGGTCTTGCCCACGCCGGTGGGGCCCGAAAACAGGAAGGAGCCGATCGGCTTGTCGCCCTTGCCCAGGCCTGAGCGCGCCATCTTGACGGCGGACGCGAGCACGTCCAGCGCCTTGTCCTGGCCGAACACCACGCTCTTCAGATCGCGCTCGAGCACCTGCAGCTTGCCGCGGTCGTCGTTAGAGACGTTGGCCGGGGGAATGCGGGCGATCTTTGCCACGATTTCCTCGATTTCGGTCTTGCCAATGGTCTTCTTGCGCTTGCTGGGCACCAGGATGCGCTGGGCCGCGCCCGCCTCGTCGATCACGTCGATGGCCTTGTCGGGCAGGTGGCGGTCGTTGATGTACTTGGCGCTGAGCTCGGCTGCAGCCTGCAGCGCGGCAGCGGCGTACTTGACGCTGTGGTGCTCTTCGAAGCGCGACTTCAGGCCCTTCAGGATGTCGATGGTCTCGGCGACGGTCGGCTCGACCACGTCCACCTTCTGGAAGCGCCGCGACAGCGCTGCGTCTTTTTCGAAGATGCCGCGGTATTCGGTGAACGTGGTGGCGCCGATGCATTTGAGCGCGCCGCTCGAGAGCGCCGGTTTGAGCAGGTTGGACGCATCGAGCGTGCCGCCCGAAGCAGCGCCTGCGCCGATCAGCGTGTGGATCTCATCGATGAACAGGATGGCATTGGGCTTGTCCTTGAGCGACTTGAGCACGCCCTTGAGGCGCTGCTCGAAATCGCCGCGGTACTTGGTGCCGGCCAGCAGCGCGCCCATGTCGAGCGAGTAGACGACCGCCTCGGCCAGGATCTCGGGCACGTCCTTTTGCGTGATGCGCCAAGCCAGTCCCTCGGCGATCGCGGTCTTGCCCACGCCGGCCTCGCCGACCAACAGCGGGTTGTTCTTGCGCCGGCGGCACAGGATTTGAATGGTGCGCTCAACCTCGTAGTGGCGACCGATCAGCGGGTCGATCTTGCCGTCCTTGGCGAGCTGGTTGAGGTTCTGCGTGAACTGCTCGAGCGGCGAGGCCTTCTCGCTGCGCTCGCCGCCGCCGTCCTCACCCTCGGGCGCGGCATCCGAACCCTTGGACGGCTCTGGCGGCTCGCCCTTCTTGATGCCGTGGGCGATGAAATTGACCACGTCCAGCCGCGTCACGCCCTGCTGGTGCAGGTAGTAGACGGCATGCGAGTCCTTCTCGCCAAAAATCGCCACCAGCACGTTGGCGCCAGTAACTTCCTTCTTGCCATTGCCCGTGGACTGCACGTGCATGATGGCGCGCTGGATGACGCGCTGGAACCCCAGCGTGGGCTGCGTGTCGACCTCATCGGTACCGGCCACCTGCGGGGTGTTGTCCTTGATGAAGTTGGCGAGCGATGCACGCAAATCATCGATGTTGGCAGAGCATGCGCGCAGCACTTCGGCTGCGCTCGGGTTATCGAGCAGTGCAAGCAACAGATGCTCCACGGTGATGAACTCGTGGCGCTGCTGGCGGGCCTCTACAAAGGCCATGTGCAAGCTGACTTCCAGTTCCTGGGCAATCATGTGAACTCCTTTGTGCTTGCGGGGAAGGGATGACCGTACTTCGGGGTGGCGGGCCGGTTATTCAACGGGCTCGCTCACACATTGCAACGGATGGCCCGCCTTGTTGGCGGCATCCAGAACCTGGCCCACCTTGGTGGCGGCGATGTCGCGCGAATACACGCCACACACCCCTTTGCCGTCGAGATGGATCTTGAGCATGATTTGTGTCGCGGTTTCGCGGTCCTTGTTGAAAAACTCCTGCAGTACAACGATCACGAACTCCATGGGCGTGTAGTCGTCGTTGAGCATGAGCACCTGGTACATCTGGGGCGGCTTGGTTTTCTGCGCACGCCGCTCCAGCACGACCGAACCGCCGTCGTCCGGCGCAGGCCGTTGCACAGCCGGCGCGAGGGGGGATGAAGGGGGTTGTGTTGCCATGAAATTCATTCTAGCCATGCGCGCCGCACGGCGCTGTGAAAGGGAATCTGAGAAGCCGAGAGGGGTTCTTCCAGCGCCGCAACACCGCGCTGACGCTAGTCATAGACCACCGTCGCGACCCCGTCTCCGGCCTGCGCCGCCCAGGCCACCAAGGCGGCGTCGGTGGGGTAGGTGCGGTGGGCGTCGCCCAGCTGCAGCTCGGCGCTGGCAGCGCCGCCGGCACCGGTGCAGCGCACGCCCAGACGCACCTTGAGACCGTACTGGAGCGATTCGCCGTGCTCGGTCGATTCGCTGCGGCACGGGTGCTCGCGCAGCAGCCGGGGCACGTCCGGGGCCTTGGCGCCGACGCTCAAATACAGGTACTTGCCAAAACGGCAGCGCGCCGTGGCCAGGTCGTAGACCTGCTGCACGATGAAGCGCGCCTCGAAGCCGTTGCGCCCCGGCTGCAGGCGGCCGCTGGCAATGACCAGTTCGTCCTCCTTGAGCAGCTCGCGGTAGGTGTTGATGACGGCTTCGCTGGCCGAGGCCTCGACGCGTGCCGAGGTGTCGTCGAGCACAAAAATGCCTTGCTTACCGCGCATGCCGTTGACCACGCGGAAGTCGCTGACGATGCCGGCCACCGTCTGCGTTTCGCGGGTGTCGGCCAGGTCGCTGATGCGCGTGCGCACAAAGCGCCCGACTTCGCGCGCCACCTCGTCGAACAGGTGGCCCGAGAGGTAGAAACCGAGCGCGGGTTTTTCATAGGTCAAGCGCTCCTTCACCCCCCAGGGTGCCACGTCCACCAGGGCGGGCTCCTGGGTGCTGGAGCCATGGGCGTCCTCGCCCATCATGTCGAACAGGCCACCCTGGTTGGCGTTGGCAAGCGTGGCGGTGGCGAAGTCGAACGCCCGGTCGAGCGAGGCCGCGAGCGCTGCGCGGTTGAGGTGCAGCGCGTCGAACGCCCCCGCCTTGATCAGGGCGTCGACGGTGCGCTTGTTGAGCTTGCCGCGCTCCACGCGCACGCAGAAATCGAACAGGCTCTTGAACGGGCCACAGGTCGATCCGTGCGGCCCCTCGCCGCGCCCTTCGCGCGCCGCCACGATGGCCTCGATGGCGGCTTGGCCCGTGCCCTTGACGGCGCCCAGGCCGTAGCGGATCACCTTGTCGGAGACGGGCTCGAAACGGTAGTTGCCGCGGTTCACGTCCGGCGGCTCGAAGGTGATGCCAAAGTTCTTCTGCGCGTCTTCGAGCAGCAGCTTGAGCTTGTCCGTGTCGTCCATTTCCACGGTCATGTTGGCGCAGAAGAACTCGGCCGTGTAGTGCACCTTGAGCCAGCCCGTGTGGTAGGCCAGCAGCGAGTAGGCGGCGGCGTGCGACTTGTTGAAGCCGTAGCCGGCGAACTTCTCCATCAGGTCGAACACCTCGTCGGCCTTTTCGGTCGAGAGGCCGTTCTTGGCGGCACCCTCGCGGAAGATGGCGCGGTGCTCGGCCATCTCTTCGGCCTTCTTCTTGCCCATGGCACGGCGCAGCATGTCGGCGCCGCCCAGCGAGTAGCCGCCCAGGATCTGCGCGGTCTGCATGACCTGCTCCTGGTAGACCATGATGCCGTAGGTCTCCGAGAGCATGTCGGCCACCAGCGGGTGCGGGTATTCGACCGGTTCCTTGCCGTGCTTGCGGTTCACGAAGCTCGGGATCAGGTCCATGGGCCCTGGGCGGTACAGGGCATTGAGCGCAATCAGGTCTTCGAGCCGCGAAGGCCGCGCCTCCTTGAGCATGCCCTGCATGCCCCGGCTTTCAAACTGGAACACGGCCTCGGTCTTGCCTTCCGAGAACAGCCGGTAGGTGGCGACGTCGTCCAGGGCGATGTTCTCGAAAGCGAAGTTTTCCTGGCCCTTGTGGCGCTGCATGATGAATTCGCGCGCAATCTCCAGGATGGTGAGCGTTGCCAGGCCCAGAAAGTCGAACTTCACCAGGCCGATGGCCTCGACGTCGTCCTTGTCGTACTGGCTCACGGCCGATTCGCTGCCGGGCTGCTGGTAGAGCGGGCAAAAGTCGGTCAGCTTGCCCGGCGCGATCAGCACGCCGCCCGCGTGCATGCCGATGTTGCGCGTCATGCCTTCGAGCTTTTGCGCCATCTCGATGATGGTCTTGACGTCCTCTTCCTTGCGCACGCGCTCGTAGAGCATGGGCTCAAGCTCCAGCGCGTAGTTGTTCTTGTCCCCGTCCTCCTTCACTTCGGGCGGGTACTGCAGCGTATAGGACATGCCCGGCTTGCCGGGTACGAGCTTGGAGATGCCGTCGCAGAACGTGTAACTCATGTCCATCACGCGGCCCACGTCGCGGATGGCCGCCTTCGCGGCCATGGTGCCGAACGTGGCGATCTGGCTCACGGCCTCCTTGCCGTACTTGTCCTTCACGTAGTCGATCACGCGGTCGCGGTTGGTCTGGCAGAAGTCGATGTCGAAGTCGGGCATCGACACGCGCTCGGGGTTCAGGAAGCGCTCGAACAGCAGCTTGTATTCAAGCGGATCGAGGTCGGTGATCTTGAGCGCATAGGCCACCAGCGAGCCCGCGCCCGAGCCGCGCCCGGGGCCGACCGGGCAGCCGTTGGCCTTGGCCCACTGGATGAAATCGCCCACGATGAGGAAGTACCCAGGGAACCCCATCTTCAGGATGGTGTTGAGCTCGAATTCCAGGCGTTCGAGGTAGCGCGGACGCTGCTCGTTGCGCTTTGCCTCGTTCGGATAGAGGTGCAGCAGCCGGGCCTCCAGGCCTTCGTGCGAGACATGCCGGAAATACTCTTCCACCGAAAGCACTTTCCCGTCCACCGGCGGGATCGGGAAATTGGGCAGCTGCGGCTTGCCGAGCACCAGCGTGAGGTTGCAGCGCCGCGCAATCTCGACCGTGTTGGCGAGCGCGGTGGGCACGTCGGCAAACAGCGCCTGCATCTGCGCGCTCGACTTGAAGTACTGCTCGCGCGTGAAGCGGCGCACGCGGCGCTGGTTGCCCAGGATCTCGCCTTCGGCGATGCACACGCGCGCCTCGTGCGCCTCGTAGTCGTCTGCGGTCGCGAACTGCACGGGGTGCGTCGCGACGACCGGCAGGTTCAAGCGCGCGGCCAACTGCACCGCGGCCACCACATGGGCCTCGTCATCGGCCCGTCCGGCGCGCTGTATCTCCAGGTAAAAACGGTGAGGAAACAAGCCAGCCAGGCGCAGCGCCAGGCTGGCGGCGCCCGCATCGTCGCCGCGCACCAGCGCCTGGCCGACCGGCCCCGCCTGGGCTCCGGAGAGCACAATCAGGCCCTCGCTCAGCTCCTGCAACCAGGCCCAGGTGCATACGGCCTGACCCTTGGCGACATTGCGCGTCCAGGCGCGGGCCAGCAGCTCCGACAGATGCAAATATCCTTGCATGCCCTGGACCAGCAGCACGATGCGGGACGGGGCGGCCGAGCCCTCGCCTTCGACCAGGACTTCGGCCCCCAGGAGGGGCTTGATGCCTTTGGAACGCGCTTCCTTGTAGAACTTGATGGCGCCAAAGAGGTTGTTGAAATCGGTGATGGCCAGTGCGGGCTGGCCGTCTGCCGCTGCGGCCTTGGCCGTCTCATCGATGCGATTGGTCCCGTCGACGACGGAAAATTCGGTGTGCAGGCGCAGGTGAACAAACATGGCGCCATTGTAGAAAGGCGCAGGCAGGGCCAAGGCGTGCAAGGGCACCGCCCCTGCCGCGGCGGGTGCATTGCGCCCACCGCGCCGCCGCTACAATGGATTTCCCCGATGTGCCCACGCCCGCCCGCGTGGCACCAGGGACTTTCACCGGAATCCCATGCCTCTTACTGCCAGAAAGCTGCCTGCCATGCTGCGTGCGCCCCTTGCGACCTTTCCTGCCCTGCTGGTGGCCAGCCTGCTGGTGGCTGGCTGTTCCAGCACCCCAGAAGACAAGACCGCGGGCTGGACCACCGACCGCCTCTATTCCGAAGCGCGTGACGAGCTCGGCAGCGGCGGCTACGACAAGGCCGTTCCGCTGTTTGAAAAGCTCGAAGGGCGCGCCGCCGGTACACCCCTGGCGCAGCAGGCGCAGCTCGAAAAGGCCTACGCCCAGTACAAGGCGGGCGAAAAGGCCCAGGCCGTCGCCACGCTCGACCGTTTCATGAAACTGCA